>NZ_JBXVPZ010000010.1:0-65101 GCF_057961495.1 Streptomyces sp. P5F9
GTGCGGGGGGCGGGGACCCTCCGCAGGGGGCGAAACAGTGTGAGGCAGCGACGCCGAAACACTGGGGACCTTGGGGGGTTCTGTGCGGCAGGGGGGAATACTCGGCCCTTTTCCGTCGGCGCGCGAGCGTCTGGCGAACGGGGCGATCAGCCAGCCCGCGACCGATTGGGAACAGCGGTACCGCCGTACCGTGATCATCAGCGACACCGTGGCCACCGCCTTCGTGGTGGCGTCGATCGGCGACTTCTTCGGAGCCCGGGACGCGGCCAACTGGCATGAGAAGTGGGGGATTCTCGCCTTCGGCACCCAGCTGCTGGTGCTGGGGGCGCTCGCGGTGAGCCGGTCGTGGGCTCCGGCCGTGCTCGGCCAGGGTGCCGAGGAATTCCGTCGGCTCGGACGCTCGCTGTTCACGGCGACCGTCGTGCTGGCGCTCGGCGGGATCGCCCTGACCTCGCGCAACATCAAGCTCTGGATCTTCGTCGCGATCCCGGCGATCGCGCTCGTCACGATGACCGAGCGGTATGTGCTCCGTCTCTGGTTGCACAAACAGCGCAACGAAGGACGCTGCCTGAGACCGGTGCTCGCCGCCGGGAGCCCGGCAACCGTGCGCGACCTGATCAACCGCACCCGCAAATTCCCGCACCTCGGCTGGCGGGTGGAGGCGGTGTGCACGACGGACGGCCGTGGGATCGACGGCGAGCAAGGCGGCCTGGACGGTGACCATTTGGACGGAGTGCCGGTCATAGGTCTGCTGGAGGACGTCGCCAAGCACGTCCGCCACGACGGCTACCGTGTCGTCGCGGTCACACCGGACCCGCACTGGTCACCGGACCGGCTGCAGCGGCTCGCCTGGAACCTCGAAGGCAGCGACGCCGAGATGATCGTGGCCCCCGTGCTGATGGAGGTGGCCGGTCCACGGCTGCACGTCGACGCGGTGCTCGGGATACCGCTGCTACGGGTCAGCATGCCGACCTTCACCGGAGGCCGCCGGGCGATCAAGGGGGTCGTCGACAGGCTGGGCGCCACGATCCTGCTGCTCGTGTTCGCGCCGCTGATGATCCTCGTCGCGCTGTTCGTGCTGATGGACACCCGGGGCGGGGTGTTCTACCGCCAGCGCCGGGTCGGCAAGGACGGCCACGAGTTCACCATGCTCAAGTTCCGCAGCATGGTCGCCGACGCACACCGGGCACGCGCCGAGCTGGCCGACCGCAACGAGGGCGCGGGCCTGCTGTTCAAGCTCCGCCGGGATCCACGGGTGACCCGGGTGGGAGCGGTGCTGCGCCGGTACTCGCTCGACGAGCTCCCGCAGCTCTTCAACGTGCTCACCGGATCGATGTCGCTCGTCGGCCCGCGGCCTCCGCTACCGGAGGAGTCCGCCGCGTACGGCCCGGACATCCGAAGACGGCTGCTGGTCAAGCCCGGGCTCACCGGCCTGTGGCAGATCAGCGGACGCAGCGATCTGTCGTGGGAGGAGGCGGTCCGCCTCGACCTGCGGTACGTGGAGGACTGGTCGCTCGCCCTGGACACGGTGATCTTGTGGAAGACGCTGCGTGCGGTGCTCTACGGGCAAGGGGCCTACTGATGCGCGGGGGTCGTCCGACCGACGCGCGGACCGCAGGCCGCAAGGGCCTGACTGGGGGGAGAGACGGGGCATGAGAGTCAGCGTTTTCGGGCTCGGCTACGTGGGCTGTGTGTCGGCCGCGTGCCTGGCCAGCATGGGGCACGAGGTCATCGGGGTGGACGTGAACCAGGTGAAGGTCGACCTGGTCAACGACGGCAAGGCCCCGGTGGTCGAGGAGCGGATCGGCGAGCTCATCGCCGAGGTCGTGCGGACCGGAGCGCTCCGCGCCACCGGTGACGTCCGCGAGGCGATCATGGGCAGCGAGATATCGCTGGTCTGCGTGGGCACCCCGTCGGAGCCCAACGGCAGCCTGTGCACCACGTACTTGGAGCGGGTCACCGAACAGATCGGCGCCGCGCTCGCCGAGCGGGGCGGGCGGCAGACCGTCGTGTTCCGCAGCACCATGCTCCCGGGCACCTGCCTGAACCTGCTGGTGCCGATCCTGGAGAAGAACGTCGGCGGCACGGCCGGGGCGGACTTCGGGGTCGCGGTCAACCCGGAGTTCCTGCGCGAGGGCACGAGCGTGCAGGACTTCTTCGACCCGCCCAAGACCGTCATCGGCGAACTCGACCCGGCCAGCGGCGACGCGGTGGCGGCGCTCTACGACGGCCTGTCCGGCGAGGTGTTCCGGGTGCCGATCCCGACCGCCGAGGCGATCAAGTACGCGGACAACGCGTTCCACGGCCTCAAGATCGGCTTCGCCAACGAGCTGGGCTCCGTGTGCCAGGCGCTCGGCGTGGACTCGCACCAGGTGATGGACGTGTTCCTTGCCGACCGCAAGCTGAACATCAGCCCCGCCTACCTGCGGCCCGGCTTCGCCTTCGGCGGTTCCTGCCTGCCCAAGGACCTGCGCAGCCTGGTCCACGCGGCGCAGCGGGCCGACGTCTCCGTGCCCATCCTCTCCCACGTGCTGGCCTCCAACTCAGACCATCTGCAGCGTGCGGTGGACCTGGTCGAACGCACCGGGAAGCGCCGGGTGGGCCTGTTCGGGCTGTCCTTCAAACCCGGCACCGACGACCTCAGGGAGAGCCCGCTCGTCGAGCTGGCGGAAAGACTCTTCGGCAAGGGCTACGACCTCAAGATCTACGACGCCAACGTGAGTCTCTCCCGGCTGCTCGGCGCGAACCGCGAGTACATCGAGAGCCGGCTGCCGCATCTCGCGCAACTGCTCGCCGACTCCGTCGACGAGGTGCTGGAGCACGCCGAGGTGTGCCTGGTGGGGACCAAGGATCCGGCCGTGCTGGCGGCGCTGCCCCATGCGGGCGGACCGGCGATCGTCGACCTCATCCATCTTCCCGACGCCGACGCGCGCCGGAACGAACCGGGGTACATGGGCCTTGCCTGGTAACGCAATCAGCCGCGACGGCTCGAACCGACGCGCGCTGATCCTGGTGGAGAACCTCTCGGTGCCGTTCGACCGGAGGGTGTGGCAGGAGTGCACCACCCTGCGCGACGCGGGCTGGGAAGTGCACGTCATCTGCCCCCAAGGGGAGAAGCGGGACACGGAGCCGGAGGCGGTGATCGACGGGGTGCGGATCCACCGGTACCCGTTGCGCGCGGCCACCGGAGGACCGGCCGGCTACCTGCGGGAGTACGGAACGGCGCTCTGGCACACGGTCCGGCTGGCCCGCAAGGTCGGCCCGGTCGACGTGGTCCACGCCTGCAACCCGCCCGACCTGCTGTTCCTGCCGGCGCTGTGGCTGAAGCGGCGCGGCGCGCGGTTCGTCTTCGACCAGCACGACCTGGTGCCCGAGCTGTACCTCTCCCGGTTCGACCGCGGCGAGGACCTGCTCTACCGCGCCGTGTGCGCGCTGGAGAGGCGGACCTACCGGGCCGCGGACATCGTGCTCGCCACGAACGAGAGCTACCGGGACGTCGCGCTGCGCCGCGGCGGCAAGCGGCCGGAGGACGTCTTCGTGGTGCGCAGCGCGCCCGCGACCGACCGGTTCCAACCGGTGCCGCCGGAGCCGGAGTTGAAGCGCGGCAAGCCCCATCTGCTGTGCTACCTCGGCGTCATGGGCCCCCAGGACGGCGTCGACTACGCCCTGCGGGCCCTGGCGAAACTGCGCGACGAGCTCGGGCGGACCGACTGGCACGCGGTCTTCGTCGGCGCCGGCGACGCCTTCGACGCGATGGTGGAACTGTCCCGGCAACTCGGTCTCGCCGAGCAGGTGCAGTTCACCGGGCGCATCCCGGACGCCGACCTGGTGCGCTACCTGTGCACCGCGGACGTGTGCCTTTCCCCCGACCCGTGCAATCCGCTCAACGACGTGTCGACCATGAACAAGGTCCTGGAGTACATGGCGATGGGACGGCCGATCGTCTCGTTCGACCTCCGGGAGGCGCGCGTCTCCGCCGGCGACGCCGCCGTCTACGCGCCCGCCAACGACGAGGCCCAGTTCGCGAAGCTGATCGCGCTGCTCCTCGACGATCCGGAGAAGCGGGCCCGGATGGGAAAGACCGGCCAGGAGCGGATCAGCGGACCGCTGTCCTGGGAGAACTCGCAAGCGTCACTGCTCGCCGCCTATGCCGCCGCCTGCCGGGACCAAGCCCCGGTGTCGGCGGGTGGGCCGGTCCGTACGGGGAAGAGGCCGCACCATTGAATGAGGACACGATCCGTCTGGTCACGATCGGACGGATTCTCCGTCGGCGCTGGCGGCTCCTCGCCGTCCTCGCCGTAGCGGGCGCGCTCTTCGGCTACGGCACCTCGGTGCTGCTGTTGCCGCCGCGGTACACGGCGGCGGCATCGGTCCTGCTGCCGGGCCAGTGGGACGAGCGCGAACTGCTGACCCAGGTGGACATCGCGACCAGTTCCGAGGTGGCCGACCGCGCGGCCGCCACGCTCGGCTGGAAAGGCGTCAGCGGCGCCGACCTGCAGAACCGGGTCAGCGCCAAGGCCGACGACGGGAACATCATCAAGATCTCCGGTACGGCCGACACCCCGGAGCGCGCGCAGCGGCTCTCCGACCAGATGGCCCAGCAGTTCGTCACCTTCGCCGTGCGCGTCGCGGGCGGCAGCATCGACCCCGCGGCGGCCACGGAGACGGAGGCGCTGCGGAAGCAGGTGGCGGACACCAACCGCCGTATCACCGACCTGGCCGGTGCGGCCGATCCGGGGCAGACCGTGGAGAGCGTGCAGACCCGCACTGAACTGGAGGGGCTGCGCACCGCGCTGCAGGACGCCATGAAGAAGCTCGAAGAGGCCGCCCCGTCGGCCACCAGCAAGGCCAACATGGTCGTCATGGGGCCGGCGCCCCGGCCGACCGGCGCGGCGGCGCCGACGAGGACGCAACTGACCGTCGGCGGGGCGCTGTTGTTCCTCCTGCTCGCGGTCATCGGCCATCTCGCCGCCGCACGGGTGAGCCGCCGGCCGCGCACCGAGGCGGAGATCGCCGCGGCGCTGGGCTCGCCGCTCCTCGGCACCGTCGACGTACCCGGTGAACGGAGCGGGCACGAGCCGGAGAGCCGTGGCCCAAGGTCCCGGATCCGTCGGCTTCTCGGAGTCGACACCCGGTGGGACGTACCGATCCCGCAGAGGTCCGGCGACGAGGCCGACAGGCGGATCCGCTACCGGCGGGTGTGCGCTCGCGTGAGGGACCGACTGCCCGCCCCCCGGCGGCTGCTGCTCGTCGTACCGGAAGGAGACGAGGTCGCCCGCCGGGCCGCGGGGCAGCTCGTCGCCGAGGCCACGGGCGATCCGCTGCTGCGGGTGGTGGAGGCGTCGGTGGACCGGCCGGTCGTGCCGGACCGCGACCGCGACACGGAGTCCGGTGCCCTGGTCGTCGTCGGCGCGGGCAGCCGGACCGCGGACGAACTCGCGGACATCGCCGAGGCGTGCGCGGACGGCGGCCACGAGGTCGTCGGTGTCGTCGTCGCCGGCACGGTACGCACCACCCGTCCGAAGCGGACCACCAGCCGTCCGGCGGACGAGGCCACCTTGACGTTCGCGGTGCACGGCCACACGACGGGAGGTTCGGCGTGATGACGAGCACGACTTCGGAGTCGTCGGCGACCACTCCGCTCCTCGACGTGCAGGCGCTGGTGGTCGCGGTCCGCAGACGCCGCCGGCTCTGGTCCGCGATGGCACTGCTCGGACTGCTGATCGGCGCGGCCGTGGCGGTCCTGCTGCCGCCGGCACCGGCCGCGGTGACCAAGGTGCTGGTAGCGCATCAGGAGGACCAGCCGAACGACACCGGAACGCTGATCCGCACCGACGCCCAGCTGCTGGCGACCTCGCGGATCGCCGGCCAGGCCCTTCGGATCCTGAAGTCCCCGGAAAAAACCGAGGACTTCATGAAGGACTACCGGGGCACCGGACTGACCAACAACGTCCTTGAGATCGATGTGACGGGCAAGACCGACGCGGAAGCGGTGGCCCGGGCCAAGGCACTGGCCGAGGCGTTCGTCGCGGACCACGCCCAGCGCATCCGGGCCATCGCCGACGCCAACGCCCAGGGCCTGCTCGACCAGCGTGCCCGAATACAGGCCGAGCTCGCCGACGTCAACAAGACGATCGCCGGCCGGACGCCCGACACCGACCCGAAGGACTCGGCGAACCTCGAATCGCTCTTCGCCCGGCGGGCCGAACTCACCTCACAGATCTCCGACTTCGGCCAGCGCGCCGAGGAGGCACGCGTCGGCGCTCCCCAGCTCGTCGCCGGCACGCAGATCGTGGACGCACCGCACGCGGTACGGCACTCCCTGCCCAAGGCCGCCGTCACCGACGCCGTGATCGGACTCGTCCTCGGGCTGGTCCTCGGGCTCGCGCTGGCCGCGGTGGGCGTGGTGGTGGCGGACCGCCCCGTGCTGCGCCGGGACATCGCCGCGAACCTCGGCGCCTCGGTCATCGCGGAACTGCCCCGGCGGTCCGGCAGGCTGTGGCAGCGCCGACGGACCCGGGTGGCACGCGAACGGCTCACGACGACACTGGCCCGCACCGCGCGCGGCTCGGCGGAACCGCTGTCGCTGCTGGAACTCGGCTGCGCGCGCAGCACGGCCGTGATCGCCCTCGGTCTCGCCCGGGCACTGGGGGAGGACGGGCCGGTGACCGTCGTCGACGCTCTCCCCGGCACGCAGCTCTCGGGCCGCCGCCCGAAACCGGGAGACCCCACCGTGGTCGGCGGCGAACACGCCGCGGCCGTGTCGCCTCAGGAGCAGCGGATCGGCGTCGGCTCGGTGGCGCCCGGCACGGCGTGGACCGACCTCCAGCACCTCGGCTCC
Source organism: Streptomyces sp. P5F9 (assembly GCF_057961495.1). Classification (NCBI taxonomy): domain Bacteria; kingdom Bacillati; phylum Actinomycetota; class Actinomycetes; order Kitasatosporales; family Streptomycetaceae; genus Streptomyces; species Streptomyces sp. P5F9. The sequence goes on from NZ_JBXVPZ010000010.1 coordinate 6,842, forward strand.
CGGACCGTGCTCGTCGTCCGTGCCGGGCACGGCAGCGCCGCATGGCTGCACACCGTGGCCCGGCAGCTCGCGGACCAGCGCATCCCGGTGATCGGTGTGGTGCTGATCGATCCCGATCCGCGCGACCGGACCGACGGCACGCTGTGGGACGGGCTGGCCAACGCGCTGCGCGGCCAGAGCGAGCGGCCGACCTGGCAGAACACGACAGGCCGGCGGCTCACGGAACGGCAGCCGATGCGGGCCGCACGGGTCCCGGACAACGACCAGGAGGTGCGGTAGACGTGTGTGGCATCGCGGGCACGTACCGATGGCCGGACGGCAAGGCCGTCACCGACCGGCTCACCGACACCCTCGCCCACCGCGGCCCGGACGGCGCGGGCCGCTACGGCCACCCCCTGGGTGACGGCGAAGTGCAGCTCGGGCACCGCCGGTTGTCCATCATCGACCTGTCCGAGACCGGCGCCCAGCCGATGGTCTCGGACGGCCTCGCCCTGACGTACAACGGCGAGCTGTACAACGCGCCCGAACTCCGTGCCGAACTGGCGGCCACCGGGGTGCGCTTCCGCGGTACCTCGGACACCGAGGTACTCCTGGAGGCCTGGCGGCGCTGGGGCACGGACTGCCTGCCCCGGCTGCGCGGCATGTTCGCGTTCGGCGTCTTCGACGAGCGGACCGGTGAACTGGTGCTGGTCCGCGACCAGTTGGGCATCAAGCCGCTGTTCCTGCTCCGGCGCGGCGAGGGCCTGATGTTCGCCTCCGAGCTCAAGGCGCTCGCCGCCGCGACCGGCAAGTCGCTGGAGGTGGACCACGCGGCACTGGTGGCCTCCCTGCTCTACTACTGGGTGCCGGACTCCCGCTGCGCGTTCCGCGAGGCGGAGAAGCTGCCGCCGGGGAGCTGGCTCCGGTGCCGGCCCGACGGCCGGGTGGAACGCGGCCGGTTCTGGAACCTGAAGGACGTCGCCGCCGAGGGCCGGGACCGGGCCCTGGCCGGCGAACGGCCGGACCTCGACGCCGTCGTCGAGGAGTCGACCCGGCGCCACCTGCTCTCCGACGTACCCGTGGCGACCTTCCTCTCCGGCGGCCTCGACTCCAGCTATCTCACCGCGCTGGCGGCCCGCCACCAGCCCGGGATCTCCGCCTACACCATCGGCTTCCGCGCCGAGGACGCCAAGTTCGAGGCGATGCCCGACGACCTGCGCTACGCCCGGCAGGTGGCGGAACAATTCGGCGTCGACCTGCACGAGATCGAGATCGCCCCGAACGTGCTCGACCTGCTGCCGCAGATGACGTACAGCCTGGACGAGCCGATCGGCGACCCCGCCGCGATCAACACGTACCTGATCTGCCAGGCCGCACGGGAGGCCGGAGTCAAGGTGATGCTCTCGGGGATGGGTGCCGACGAGCTGTTCGCGGGGTACCGCAAACACCTGGCCAACCTGCTCGCGCTGCGTTACCAGCGCGTCCCGCGGCCCCTGCGCCGTGGGGTGTCCGGGGTGGTGGACCGGCTGCCGGTCGCCACGTCCCGCCGGGGGTACCGGTCGGTGCGCTTCGCGAAGCGGTTCCTCTCGTTCGCCGATCTGCCGGAGGAGACCGCGTTCCGGCGCAGCTACACCATGTACGACCAGGACGAGTTGCTCGCCCTGATCGATCCGGACCTGGCCGGGACGGTCGACGACGTGCTGACCGAACATGCGGACGTCTACCGGGACAACGACCTCGACGACTTCGTCAACCGCATGTGCCTGACCGACGCCCGGATGTTCCTGCCGGGCCTCAACCTCGCCTATACGGACCGGTCGAGCATGGCCGCGTCGACCGAGGTGCGGGTGCCGTACGTGGACGTCGAGGTGGTCAAGGCGGCGTTCGCCGTGCCCGGCGATCGCAAGATCGTCGGACGGCAGGGCAAGGCCGTCCTCAAGGAGGCGGCCACTTCGATCCTGCCCCGGGAGATCGTGTACCGGCCCAAGGGCCTGTTCAGCGCCCCGCTGCGCGCCTGGATGAGCCGGGACCTGGCACCGCTGGTGCGCGAGGTGGTCAACGACGGCCTGCTCGTCAGCTCCGGGCTCCTGCGCCGCGACGCGCTGGCGCGCATGGTCGCCGAGGACGCCGCCGGACAGGCGGACTACTCCAAGCATCTGTGGCACGTACTGACCCTTGAGTACTGGTATCGCGACGCGACCTCTGGCTCCGCCCAGAGCGCTCGGACGACGGCTTAGAAAACAGGAGTTCTGGTGAAGCAGGTTGTACAGAACTACAAGAGCGGCGAGCTGGCGGTGCTCGACGTTCCAGTACCGGGGTGCAAGCCGGGCGGTGTGCTGGTGCGCAGCGCCTACTCGCTGATATCCACCGGCACCGAACTCATGAAGGTCTCCGAGGCCGGCATGTCGATGCTGGGCAAGGCCCGCTCAAGGCCGGACCAGGTGGCCAAGGTCATGCAGAGCGTGGCCACCAACGGGGTGCCCGCCACCTACCGCAAGGTGATGGGCAAGCTGGACTCCTACACACCGCTGGGCTACTCGCTGTGCGGGGTGGTCGAGCAGGTCGGCGCCGGGATCGACGACGTGAAGGTCGGCGACCTCGTGGCCTGCGCGGGCAACGAGCACGCGCTGCACGCCGAGCTGAACTGGGTGCCGAAGAACCTCTACGCCCCGGTTCCCGACGGACTCGCCCCGCGGCACGCGGCCTTCGGCACCGTCGGCTCGATCGCCATGCAGGGCGTCCGCCAGGGCGAGCCGCAGCTCGGCGAGGTGGCGCTGGTCATCGGCCTCGGACTGATCGGGCAGCTGGTGGTCCAGCTGCTCACCGCCGCGGGAGTCCGCGTGGTCGGCGCCGACCCCGACCCGACGCGCTGCGACCTCGCCGAGCGTCTGGGCGCCGCGGCCTGCGGCGACCCCGCTTCCCCGGCCGTGGAGGCGGCCGTCGCCGAACTCACCGGCGGCCACGGCGTGGACCAGGTGTTCCTGGCCGCCGGCGGCGGCAGCAACCAGCCCGTCGAACTGGCCGCCCGGCTCGCACGGGACCGCGGCCGGGTCGTCGACATCGGCAAGTGCCGCCTGGACCTGCCGTGGAACGCGTACTACGAGAAGGAACTCGACGTCCGCTTCTCGCGCTCCTACGGCCCCGGGCGCTACGACCCGTCGTACGAGCTGGAGGGACGCGACTACCCGATCGGCTACGTGCGCTGGACCGAGCGCCGCAACCTGGCGTGCTTCCTCGATCTCCTCGCCCGCGGTCGCGTCGACGTGGAGCCCCTGGTCTCCCACATCGCCGACTTCGACGACGCCGTCGAGACGTACCAGAGCCTGAAGGACGGCGAACTGAAGGCCGTGGCCGTGCTGTTCCGCTACCCCGAACAGGCGGAGGAACAAAGGGAGTCGGCGGCCCCGGAGGTGTCCGTGCCCGAGGTGCGACGCAGCGGTAAGACCGTCGCCCCGGTCCGGTCCGCCAACGCGCCGGTACGTGTCGCGTTCGTCGGCGCGGGCAACTACGCGACGTCGATGCTGCTGCCGCACCTGGCCCGGCGCGAGGGTGTCGAGCTGTCGACCGTCGTCACCACGACGGCGCTGTCCGGGGCCAACGCACAGCGGAAGTTCGGCTTTGCCGAGGCGACCACCGACCTCGATGCCGTCCTCGGCGACAAGTCCGTCGACGCGGTGTTCGTGGTCACCCGGCACAGCTCTCACGCCGAACTGACCCGGCAGGCACTGCTGGCCGGCAAGACGGTGTTCGTGGAGAAGCCCCTGGCCCTCACCGAGGACGAGCTGGCCGGCGTACTCGCGGCGGTGGAGGAGTCCGGCAACGACCGGCTCCAGGTGGGCTTCAACCGCCGCTTCGCACCGTTGCTGACGGAGGCCAAGGAGCGGTTCGGCGCCCGGACCGGTCCGGCGAGCCTGCGCTACCTGGTCAACGCGGGCAAGCTCCAGCACGGCAGCTGGTACCTCCAACAGGGCGCCGAGGGCTCGCGGTTCGCCGGCGAGGGCGGACACTTCATCGACACGGCGAGCTGGCTCCTCGACGCCGACCCGGTCTCGGTGTACGCGACGGCCGCGCCCGGCAACGAGGATCTCCAGGTCGTCCTGCGCTACCCGGACGGGTCCACCGCCACCATCAGCTACGTCACCACCGGCGCACCCGGCTTCCCCAAGGAGACGCTGGACCTGGTCGCGGACGGCAAGGTGCTGCGGCTCGACGACTTCGTCCGCGCCTCCGTCCACGGCAGCAAGAAGTGGGTCAGCTCGCGGCTGCCCAAGGCCCGGGACAAGGGCCAGAACGCCGAACTGGCCGCGTTCATCAAGGCAGTTCGGACCGGCGGACCGATGCCGGTGCCGCTGGAGTCGCTGGTCGCCACCACGGCGGCCACCCTCGCCGTGCGGACCGGCCTGGCCGGCGGCGCGCCGGTGACGTTGGCGAGGACGCCATGACCATGAGCGCGGGCTGGTACCTGCGCCGGCTGTCCCGGATGGGCCCGCGAGAGGTAGCGGGCCGGTCGGGCGACGCCGTGCGCAGGTGGCGCTGGCGGTCGGCGCCGCCCGACTGCCCGAGCGTCACCGGCGCCCGCTTCACCGCCGTCCTGCCCGCGGGGACGATCGCCGAGGTGCCGCCGGACGCCGCGAAACGCCTCGTCGCCGAGGCGGACCAACTGATGGCCGGTCACGCCGAGTTCTTCGGGGTGGTCCGCGACGACCTCACCGACCCGGACTGGTTCTACGACCCGAAGACCGGGCGCCGGGCCCCGTCGGGCTACGCCTTCGACGTGCCGTACCGCGACGAGGACGTGGCCGGGGACGTCAAGCAGATCTGGGAGCCGTCCCGGCACCAGTACCTCACCGTGCTCGCCGCCGCCTACGCGGTCACCGGGGACGAGCGGTACGCCGAGCGCGTCGCCGGGCACCTGCGGTCGTGGTGGACGGCCAACCCGCCGCTACGCGGTGTGCACTGGATCAGCGGCATCGAGCTGGGCATCCGGCTGCTGTCCTGGGTGTGGATCCGGCGGCTGCTCGACGGCTGGCCGGGCGCGGCCGAGCTGTTCGAGGACAACCCGGTGGCGCTGAACCAGATCTGGCACCACCAGCGCTGGCTGGCCGCCTTCCCCAGCCGGGGCTCCTCGGCGAACAACCACGTCATCGCCGAGACCGCCGGACAGTTCGCCGCGGCCTGCGCGTTCAACTGGTTCCCCTCCTCGGCGCGTTGGCGGTCCGGCGCGCTGCGGTCGCTGGAGCGGCAGCTGCGCGCCAACACCTTCGACTCCGGCCTCAACCGCGAGCTGGCCACCGAATATCACGGACTCGTGCTGGAACTCGGCCTGGCCGCGGTGGCCGAGGCGGATGCCGCAGGCGTGCCGGTGCCCGAGTCGCTCCGGCTGGTGCTGCTGCGGATGACCGACGCGCTCGCCGCCGTAGTGGACAACCGACTGCGACCGCCCCGCCAGGGGGACGCGGACGACGGCCACGGCCTGATCCTGGACGGTGCGGGCAGCGACCGCTGGGCCTCGCTGCTCGCCACCGGCGACGCCGTGTTCGGCCGGCTCGCCTGGTGGCCGACGGAGACCGGCACCGATGTGCGCACCCCGCTGCTGGCCGCGCTCATCCGGCCGTACGCGAAGAACGGAACCGCCCGTCCGGCGACCAGGCCCGCCCACTTCGCCGACGCGGGGCTCACCGTCCTGCGCGGTCCGGAAGAGATCTGGTGCCGCTGCGACGGCGGTCCGCACGGCTTCCTGTCCATCGCCGCGCATGCCCACGCCGACGCGCTGTCCGTGGAGGTCCGGCACGACGGGGTGGACGTGCTCGCCGACCCGGGGACGTACTGCTACCACGGGCAGCCCGCGTGGCGGCAGTACTTCCGGTCGACCCTCGGCCACAACACCCTGCAACTGGACGGCGGTGACCAGTCCGTCTCCGGCGGCCCGTTCCTGTGGACCCGGCACGCCCGCACCCGCGTCCTGGACGTGGACAACTCCGTTGAAGGGGTGGCCCGTTGGGCCGCCGAGCACGACGGCTACCAGGGATCGGTGCACCGCCGCCGGGTGGAACTGACGGCCGCGAGCCGGGAGTTGCGGTTCGTCGATGAGGTCCGCGGCCCACGCCGGGCCGTGCGCCTGGCATTTCACCTCGGCCCGGAGATCGCCGCGGACCTGGCCGGGCACCGGGCGGTCCTCACCTGGACCCGGGACGGCGAGGACCGCTCCGCCGTGCTCGACCTGCCGGGGCAGCTGTCCTGGCAGGCGCATCGCGGCGAGACGGACCCGCCGCTGGGCTGGTACTCCGCCGGATTCGGGCGCAAGGAACCCACCACCACGCTGGTCGGCACCGGCTTCGCCGACGGCGCGGGCGCGTTCACCACCGTGCTCGGGTTCCGCGGCCAGGGGGGCGTGTGAGGATCAACAGGCGGCATTGGGCGTTGGCGGCGGCACCGCTGGCGCTGGCCCTGCTGACGGCGACCGGCTGTGAGAGCACGTCGAGCGCCCCGGCCACGACGAAGCCGGCCGCCGCGCCGTCCACGGCCACGTCCGCCGCCCGGACCGTGGCCCGGGTGTGCGCCAACCCCGCGGCCGGGCCGGCGAAGGCACCGGCGGGCGCGGTGACCGTCGACCCCGCTGTGGTCGGTGACCTGGCGGCGAAGACCAAGAGCAGCCCTCCGAACACCACGTTCTGGCTCCGACCCGGCAAGCACAGGCTCGACCCGGACCGCTACGCCCAGGTCATCCCCAAGAAGGGGGACCGCTACCTCGGTGCGCCGGGCGCGGTGGTCGACGGCCGGAAGAAGAACCAGTACGCGTTCACCGGTAACGCCCCCGATGTCACCATCCGCTATCTGACGGTGCAGGGTTTCGTCGCGCCGCAGGACGAGGGCGTGGTCAACCACGACTCGGCCGACGGATGGGTGATCGAAGACGCCACGATCCAGAACAACTCCGGCGCCGGGCTGATGGCCGGTGCCCGCCAGCAGGTCCGTGACAGCTGCCTGCGCGACAACGGCCAGTACGGCATGAACGCCTACAAGGGCAACGGCCGCATCACCGGCCTGGTGGTCGAGGGCAACGAGATCACGGGCAACAACACCGGTGACTGGGAGCGGCGCAAGGAGGGCTGTGGCTGCACCGGAGGCATCAAGTTCTGGGCGGTCAACGGCGCCGACATCAGCGGGAATTGGGTGCACGACAACCGCGGAACCGGGTTGTGGGCGGACACCGACAACAACGACTTCCGCATCGAGAACAACGTGATCGAGGCCAACGACGGCGCCGCACTGATCTACGAGACCAGCTACAACGCGGTCATCCGGGACAACACGATCCGGCGGAACAACTGGGTCGAGGGCCGCAAGGCGGCCGACGGCGGCGACAACTTCCCGTACGCGACCGTCTACCTGTCCGAGTCCGGCGGCGAACCACGGATCAAGGCCCGTACCGACAAGATCGAGATCTACCGGAACGTGCTGGAGAACAACTGGTCCGGAATCACCCTCTGGGAGAACGCCGACCGGTTCTGCAACAGCCCGGCCAACACCTCGTCCGGCGACTGCACGCTGCTGGTGAAGAAGACGAGCAGTTGCGTGCGACCGGCGATCGCCAAGACACCCCTCTACTCCGACTGCCGGTGGAAGACCCAGCGGGTGGACATCCACGACAACCGTTTCGTGCTCGACGAGTCCGTCGTGAAGTGCACGGAGATGTGCGACCGCATGGCGGTGCTGTCCAACTACGGCACCTATCCGGACTGGTCGCCGTACAAGGGCGAGCAGGTGGCCGACGCCATCACCGGGAAGCAGCACAACCGCTGGCACGACAACGTCTACGTCGGGCCGTGGAAGTTCGTCGCCGAGGACCAGAGCCGGGTGCTCGACTTCGGGCAGTGGCAGGCGACGCCGTACCTGCAGGACAAGGGCAGCACCCTCGACCTACAGGCCGGTGGCTGACATGCCTGAGAACCTGACGCGCGCCGCGGCCACGGCGGGGACACCGCCCGGCGCCGAACCGCGCCCGGCCGGCACGCCGAAGATCGTCGGGATCGTCTGGGGGCTGCTGGTCCTCAACACGCTCGGCTCCGCAGGGGCGAAGACCATCGTCCCGCTGCCCCGCTCCCTCATCCAGATGGTCACCATGGGGTCGCTGGTCGCCGCGTTCGCGCTGGCACTCGTGGCCAATCAACGGCTGCGCGTCCGGCCCAGCGCCTACGTGCTCCTGCTCACCCTGCTGCTGGTGTCGAGCGTGATCTCCAGCGCGAGCCTGGAGTCCGGGCTCGGCGCGCTGTTCCGCTGCTTCCGGCTGGCCCTCTTCATCGGCACCCTGTGGCTGCTCACCCGCTGGTGGGACGGTGGCCTGACGTTCGTCCGGTACCACATCCGGATGTACTTCGCGGTGCTCGGATCGGTGGCCGCCGGCCTGGTCGTCTCCCCGGGCAAGGCCTTGCCCGGCCTCTACGGCGGACGCCTCGTCGGCGCGCTGTGGCCGCTCACCCCGCCGCAGATCGGGCAGTACGCGGCGGTCATCATCGGCCTCACCGTGCTGCTCGTCGTGGGCCGCCGCGTCGACAGGACCAGCGCCGTGCTGGTCATCGTGCCGTCCTTCGTGCTGCTCGCGCTGACCCACACCCGGACGGCCACGCTCGGCCTGTTCATCGGGCTGGCGCTGGCGATCTGCTCGCTCGTGCTGACCAGCGGGGCGGCCCGCCGGTTCTTCTCCTGGGCGGTGCTGTGTGCCGTGGTGGCCGCGGTGGGGTTCGCCTCCGCGCTCCAGTCGTGGTTCCTGCGCGGACAGAGCCAGGAGAACTTCTCCAGTCTCACCGGCCGGGCCAAGGTCTGGCACGCCCTGCTGGCCGCGCCCCGGTCGACCGCGGAGCAGGTGTTCGGCGTGGGCCTCGGCGACAAGTCGTTCGGCGGGCTGCCGATCGACAACAGCTGGCTGGCCGTCTACAACGAGCAGGGTCTGATCGGCGTCACCCTCGTCGCCGCGGTCATCGCCGTGCTCGGGGGCGTCGCGCTGCTGCGGCCGCCGTCGCTGGAGAGGGCCTGCGCGATCTTCCTGATCAGCTACTGCGCGATCGCCTCGTACACCGAGGCCGGTCTCGGTGACGCCTCGCCGTATCTGCTCCATCTGGCCCTGGCCGCCTCGCTGTTGGCGGCACCCGCCCAGGCCGCTCCGCTCGCGCTGCCCGAAGCCTCGCGACGACACATCCCGCGCTGGGCCCGTAGATCGGAGGTGAACTGAGCATGCACGTTCTCGTGGTGCACAACCGCTACAACTCGGCGCAGCCGAGCGGGGAGAACAAGGTCGTCGACCAGGAGGTTCAGCTGCTGCGCGCGGCCGGCCACCGGGTCGAGGTGTTCGAGCGGCGCAGCGACGACATCGGCGCCCGCTCGCTCCTCGGCAAGGTCGCGGTGCCGCTCCTCGTGCCGTGGAACCCGGCGGTGCGCACGGAACTCGCCGCCCGGCTGCGCGCCGAGCGCCCGGACGTGGTGCACGTCCACAACGTTTTCCCGCTCCTGTCGCCCGCCGTGCTCGCCGCCTGCGCCGACGCCGACGTGCCCGCCGTCGCCACCCTGCACAACTACACCCAGGTCTGCCCGCCCGGCACGCTCCAGCGGGACGGCCGACCGTGCACCGAGTGCGTCGGCTCGACGCCGCTGCCCGCCGTCCGGCACGGCTGCTACCGCAACTCCCGCCTGGCGACCGTGCCGCTCGCGGTCAGCCTGTCGGTCAACCGGCGCCGGTGGTGGTCCGGCGTGGAGCGGTTCCTCTGCATCTCGGCGGCGCAGCGTGACGTCCTGGTGCGGTCCGGGATGCCGGCCGAGCGGCTGGCGGTGAAGCACAACTTCGTGCCGGAGCCGGGCAGTCGCCGCACGGGTGACGGCGAGCACGTGCTGTATCTCGGCCGGCTCGCGGAGGCCAAGGGCGTGCGGCTGCTCATGACCGCGTGGGACGAGATCGCGGCGGGCGGCGGTACGGGCGTACCGCTCGTGATCGCCGGCACCGGTCCGCTGGAGCCGGAGGTGACCGCCTGGGCCGCGGGCCGGGACGACGTGCGCTACGTCGGCCTGCTGGACGCGGGGGAGTGCCAAAAGGCCATCGCGCGGTCGGTCGCCGTGGTGGCTCCCTCGACGTGGCTGGAGGCGTTCGGCCTGGTGGTCGTGGAGGCGATGGCGGCCGGGGTCCCGGCCGTCGCCGCGGGCCACGGCGCCTTCGTCGAACTCGTCGAGGACGGCGTCACCGGGCTGCTGCACCGGCCGGGCGAGCCCGCCTCGCTCGCGTCCCGCATACGCCGGATCGCGGCCGACCCGGCCCGCAACCGGGAGATGGGGCAGGCGGCCCGGCACCGCTACGAGCAGGGATTCAGCCCGGCCGTCGGCCTGGAGCACCTGCTGGAGGAGTACCGCACCGCGATCGCGGGTCGGTCAGCACTGGCTCGCGGCGGGGACACCCGCGCGAGCAGGGGGAATGGGGACAGCTGATGACACGATGCCGACTCTGCGGCTCGGAGGCGATGACGAGCGTCGTCGATCTGGGGGCGACACCACCGTGCGAGAGCTTTCTCGCCGCCGACCAACTGGACCGGCCGGAGCAGACCTACCCGCTGAACCTACGGGTCTGCACCGACTGCTGGCTCGCGCAGCTCCCGCCGCTGATCACGCCGGAGGAGACGTTCAAGGAGTACGCGTACTTCTCCTCGTACTCGACCTCCTGGGTGGAGCACGCGCGCACGTACGTCGCCGACGCCGTACAGCGCCTCGCTCTCGGTCCCGACGCCTTCGTGGCCGAGGTCGCGAGCAACGACGGGTACCTGCTGAGACATGTGGTGGACCGCGGGATCCGCTGCCTCGGCATCGAGCCGTCGGTGAACGTCGGTGCCGCGGCGCGCGAGGCGGGGGTGCCCACGCTCACGGAGTTCCTGAGCCCCGACACCGGCTCGGCCGTCCGTGCCGAGCACGGCCCGGCGGACCTGGTCGTGGCCAACAACGTGTACGCGCACATCCCCGACATCGTCGGGTTCACCCAGGGGCTGCGCGCGCTGGTCGCCGACGACGGCTGGGTCTCCATCGAGGTGCAGCACCTGCTGACCCTGATCGAGGAGAACCAGTACGACACGATCTACCACGAGCACTTCCAGTACTACACGGTCGCCTCCGCGATCCGAGCCCTCGCGAGCGGCGGACTCGCCCTCGTGGACGTCGAGTTGCTGCCCACGCACGGCGGTTCCATCCGGCTGTGGGCCCGGCCGGCCGAGGTGGCGGGGGAGCCGTCGCAGCGGGTGGCCGACGTGCTGGCCCGGGAGAAGGCCGCCGGCTTGCAGGAGCTGTCGGGGTACACCGAGTTCTCCGCCCGGGTGGCCAAGGTGCGCCGGGATCTGCTGCGGTTCCTCGTCGAGGCGGCCGAGCGCGGCGAGACGGTCGTCGGCTACGGCGCCCCGGGCAAGGGCAACACCCTGCTCAACCACTGCGGCATCCGGCCCGACCTGCTCGCGTACACGGTCGACCGCAATCCGTACAAGCACGGCAGGTTCACCCCGGGCACCCGCGTCCCGATCCTGCCGCCCGAGCAGATAGCCGCCGACAAGCCGGACTACGTCCTCGTCCTCCCGTGGAACCTGCGGGCAGAGCTGGTCGAGCAGCTGTCGTTCGTGCACGAGTGGGGCGGCCGGCTGGTCTTTCCGATCCCCGAACTGAGCATTGTCGACGGCGTCTTGAAGGAGGTCACGGCATGAAGGTCGTCCTGTTCTGCGGCGGTTACGGGATGCGCATGCGCAACGGAACCTCCGACGACGTGCCCAAGCCGATGGCGATGGTCGGGCCGCGCCCGCTGATCTGGCACGTCATGCGCTACTACGCGCACTTCGGGCACACGGAGTTCATCCTGTGCCTCGGCTACGGGGCCCACCACATCAAGGACTTCTTCCTCAACTACGAGGAGACGGCGTCCAACGACTTCGTACTGCGGGGCGGGCGCACCGAGTTGCTGTCCACCGACATCGCCGACTGGACGATCACGTTCGCGCAGACCGGCATCGAGTCACCGATCGGGGAGCGGCTGCGCAGGGTGCGGCACCACCTGGACGGCGACGAGATGTTCCTCGCCAACTACGCCGACGTGCTCACCGACGCCCCGCTGCCCGAGATGATCGACCGGTTCGCCCTGCGTGACGCCGGCGCGTCGATGATGGTCGTACCGCCACAATCCTCGTTCCACTGCGTGGAGTTGGGCGAGGACGGCCTCGTGGGGGGCATCACCGCGGTGAGCGACATGCCGCTGTGGGAGAACGGCGGCTACTTCGTGCTCCGCCAGGAGGTCTTCGACCACATACCGGAGAACGGGGACCTGGTCGCCGACGGATGCGCCCAACTGGCCAAGCGCGGACGGCTGGTGGCGCACCAGCACCGCGGCTTCTGGAAGCCGACCGACACCGTGAAGGAGCGGGCCGCGCTCGACGACGCCTACACCCGGGGCGACCGCCCGTGGGCCGTGTGGGAGCGGGACAGCGCCGGAGCCAGAACGTGATCCGGCTCGGGGCCGGACCCCTGGACCGGATCGTCGCGGTGGGCGCGCACTGCGACGACATCGCCATCGGCGCCGGCGGCACCCTGCTGACGCTCTGTCAGGCCCGACCGGGCATCCGCGTCGACGCGCTGGTGCTCTCCGGCGGCGGCAGCGACCGGGAGCAGGAGGAACAGGCCGCGCTCACCGCCTTCTGCCCGGGCGCCGACCTCCGGCTGACCGTGCACAAGCTGCCCGACGGCCGGCTGCCCGCGCACTGGGAGGAGGCCAAGGCCGCGGTCGAGGAACTACGCGGACAGACCGACCCGGACCTCGTACTGGCCCCGCGCGCGGACGACGCGCACCAGGACCACCGCGGCCTGGCGCAGCTGATACCCACCGCCTTCCGCGACCACCTCGTGCTCGGCTACGAGATCGTCAAGTGGGACGGCGATCTCGGCCGCATGGCGGCGTACCAGCCGCTGTCGCCGGAGACCGCCGAACAGAAGGTGCGGCTGCTGCAGGAGCACTACCCCTCGCAGCGACACCGGCCCTGGTACGACCGGGAGGCCTTCCTCGGCCTCGCGCGGATCCGCGGCATCGAATGCCACGAGCGATACGCCGAGGCGTTCGCCGTCACCAAACTCACGCTCAACCTGGGGGGTTGAACACCTTGCGCGTACTACTGACCGGACACCAGGGCTATCTGGGCACCGTGATGGCACCCGTCCTCACCGCCGCCGGACACGAGGTCGTCGGCCTCGACTCCGGCCTGTTCGCCGACTCCGTCCTCGGCCCGCAGCCCGCCGACCCGCCCGGGGTGCGGGTGGACCTGCGCGACGTCACGGCCGACCATGTGGCCGGGGTGGACGCCGTGATCCACCTGGCCGCCCTGTCCAACGACCCGCTGGGATCGCTCGCGCCGGAACTCACCTACGACATCAACCACCACGCGTCCGTACGGCTGGCCCGACTCGCCCGCGACGCCGGAGTCCAGCGCTTCCTGTACGCGTCGACGTGCTCCGTCTACGGCGCCTCGGGCGGTGACGGCCTGGTGACCGAGGACGCCCCGCTGCGCCCGGTGACGCCGTACGCGGAGTCGAAGGTGCGGGTCGAGGACGACCTGCACGAACTGGCCGACGGCGACTTCACCCCGGTGTTCATGCGCAACGCCACGGCCTTCGGCTACTCGCCCCGGCTGCGCGCCGACATCGTGCTGAACAACCTGGTGGGCCACGCGCTGCTGTCCGGCGAGGTGCTGGTCCTCTCCGACGGCACCCCCTGGCGCCCGCTGGTGCACGCCGCCGACATCGCCCGCGCCTTCACGGCCGCGCTGACCGCGCCGCGCGAGGCGGTGCACGACCGGGCGTTCAACATCGGCAGCGAGATCAACAACGTCACGGTCGCCGAGATCGCCGACCAGGTCGCCGAGGCGGTGGCCGGCGCGAAGGTCGTGATCACCGGGGAGAACGGCGCCGATCCCCGGTCCTACCGGGTGGACTTCTCCCGCTTCCGCACCGCGATCCCCGGCTTCGACTGCGAGTGGACGGTGAAGCAGGGCGCGCTCGAACTCGCCGACGCCTACCGGAAGTTCGACCTGACCCGGGAGGACTTCGAGCGCCGCTTCACCCGCCTCGCCGTGCTGCGCGCGGCGACCGACGCCGGCACCGTCGACGACACCCTGCGGTGGCGCCGATGACCGACACCGGCCAAGAGATGTACGCGCTGGTGGAGCGGCTGTACCCGCTTTGCCGGAGCATCACCGGCGACGGGGTGCGCGCCACCCTGGACATCGTCGGCGAGTACGTCCCGTTGCAGGTGCACGAGGTGCCGACCGGGACGCAGGTGCTCGACTGGACCGTTCCACAGGAGTGGAACATCCGGGACGCGTACATCGCCGACAGCGCCGGCCGGCGGGTCGTCGACTTCGCCGCGTCCAGCCTGCACGTGCTCGGCTACAGCGTGCCGGTGGCGAGGACCATGCCCCTGTCCGAGCTGCGCGCGCACCTGCACACCCTGCCGGACCAGCCGAACTGGGTGCCGTACCGCACCAGTTACTACAAGCCGGAGTGGGGATTCTGCCTGGCCCAGGAGACCCTGGACGCGCTGCCCGAGGGCGAGTACGAGGTGCGCGTCGACTCCACACTCGCCGACGGCCACCTCACCTACGCCGAGCACGTGGTCCCCGGACAGGTCGCCGACGAGGTGATCGTCTCCTGCCACACCTGCCATCCGTCGCTGGCCAACGACAACCTGGCCGGCATCGCGGTGGCGACGTTCCTCGCCCGGGCGCTGGCGAAGCAAACGCCGTACTACACCTACCGGTTCATCTACGCGCCCGGCACCATCGGGGCGATCACCTGGCTGGCCCGCAACGCGGAGCGGGTGGAACGGGTCAAGCACGGACTGGTGCTGGCCTGCGCGGGCGACCGGGGTCAACTGACGTACAAACAAAGCCGACGCGGCGACGCGGAGATCGACCGCGTCCTGCGGCACGTGCTGGCTGCGTCCGAACGCCCGCACCAGGTCAACGAGTTCACCCCGTACGGCTACGACGAGCGGCAGTACTGCTCGCCCGGCTTCAACCTGGGCGTGGGCTCGCTCACCCGGACCCCGTACGCGGGCTATCCCGAGTACCACACCTCGGCGGACAACCTGGACCTCGTCTCCCCGACGGCGATGGCGGACACCCTCGCCGTCTGCCGCGAGGCGTTCGCCGTCCTCGACCGCAACCGGCGGTACCTCAACCTCAGCCCCTACGGCGAACCACAACTGGGCCGGCGCGGGTTGTACGACGCGCTCGGCGGCCGCAGCGACACCAAGCAGGCGCAGATGGCCATGCTCTGGGTGCTCAACCTCTCCGACGGCGAGCACAGTCTGCTGGACGTCGCCGAGCGGTCCGGGCTCCCGTTCGACACCGTTGTCGGCGCGGCCGACGCTCTGCACGAGGCCGGGCTGATCAAGACATGACGCCGACGACCACCGACGGGGAGAAGGCGACCGCACCGGCCCGGTCCGCCAAGCGCGCCCTCGTCGGCCGGCTCTCCTGGGGACTGGCCGACCAGGCGGCCTCCAGCATCAGCAACTTCGCGGTGGGCATCTACGTGGCCCGCTCGCTGGGCGTGACCGCGTTCGGCGTGTTCAGCCTCGCCTGGGTGACCTACGGCGTGGTGCTCAACGTCTCCCGCGGCCTGGCCACCGACCCGCTCGTGGTGCGCTTCAGCGGGGTGCCGGAGGCGTCCTGGCGCGGGGCGGTGGCCCGCTCGACGGGCACCGCGCTCTGCGTCGGCACGGCCCTCGGCGCGCTGTGCCTGGCGGCCGGGCTCGGGCTCGGCGGCCGGGTCGGGCCCGCGTTCGCCGCCCTCGGTCTCATGATGCCGGGGCTGCTGCTCCAGGACGCCTGGCGGTTCTCGTTCTTCGCCGCCGGTGACGGGCGGAAGGCCTTCGTCAACGACGTCGTGTGGGGCGTCGCGCTCGTCCCGGCCATGGTGGTGGCGGCCCATGTCGGCACCGTGGCCGCCTTCGTGCTCGCCTGGGGCGCGTCCGCCACGGTGGCCGCGGGGTACGGCTGCGTCCAGTCCGGCATCCTGCCCCGCACCGCACAGGCCCGCGGGTGGCTGCGCGAACAGCGCGACCTCGGCTACCGGTACCTGGTCGAGAACGTCAGCCTCAGCGGCGCGAGCCAACTGCGGGCCTACGGCCTCGGCGCGATCGTCGGAGTCAGCGCGGTCGGGGCGGTACGGGGCGCCGAACTCCTCCTCGGCCCCTTCCTCGCCGTAGTGATGGGGCTCTCGCTGGTCACCGTCCCCGAGGCGGCACGCGTGCTGCGGCAGGCCCCGCAACGACTGGGCAGGTTCTGCCTCTTCCTCGGCGGGGGACAGGCCACCGGCGCGCTGCTCTGGGGCTCGGCGCTGCTGCTGATGCCGGGCCGCCTCGGCGAGTTGGCGCTCGGCGACGTCTGGCACTCCTCCTCGCACCTCATCGTGCAGATCACCCTCAGCGTCGCGGGAGCGGGCCTCGGCACCGGCGCGGCGGCCGGACTGCGCGCGCTCGGCGCGGCCCGCCGCAGCCTGAAGTGCCAGCTGTTCGCCTCCGCCTGCTACGTCGGCGGCGGACTCGGCGGAGCGGCCCTCGCCGGTACGGCCGGCTCGGCCTGGGGCGTCGCCGCCGCGACCATCAGCGGCTCGGCCGTGTGGTGGCTGCAACTGCGCTCCGCCCTGCGCGAGCGCCACCGCGATCCCCTTCCCGAAGTGAGGACCTCATGACCGACCGACCGAGGCTGAGCATCGGCCTGCCCGTGTACAACGGCGAGGAGTACCTGGCCGAGTCGTTCGACGCCCTGCTCGGCCAGACCTACGAGGACTTCGAACTGGTCGTCTCCGACAACGCCTCGACCGACGGCACCGAGGACATCTGCCGCAAGTACGCCGGGCAGGACTCCCGCATCCGGTACCTCCGGCTGCCCCGGAACATCGGCGCCACGCCGAACCACAACCACGTGTTCGCCGAGTCCCGCGGCGAGTTGTTCAAGTGGGCCTCGCACGACGACCTCTACGGCCGCGACCTGCTGACGCGCTGCATAGAAGCACTGGACGAGCGGCCGGACGTGATCCTCGCCCACACCGACCAGGCGGTCATCGACGGCGACGGCCAGGTGACGGTCCCGTACGAGTACACGCTCGCCACCGGCTCCCCGAGCGCGCCCGAGCGCTTCCGCAGTCTGCTGTTCGAGCCCGGCGGCGACGACTTCTACGGGGTGATACGCGCCGACATGCTGCGCCGGGTGAAACCGATGGACAGCTACCACCACGCGGACCGCACGTTCGTCGCCGAGATCACCCTGCACGGACGCTTCCACCAGGTGCCGGAACTGCTGTACTTCCGCCGCGACCACCCCACCCGCGCCGAACGCGCCAACCCCTCCAAGCGCGCCCGCTGCGTCAACCTGGACCCGCGCCGGGCAGGCGCGCTGCACCCGACGCCCCGGCTGCTGGCCGAGTACGTCTGGGGCTTCGCCTCGGCGATCCGGCGGGCACCGCTGTCCCCGGCCGACCGGCGCGCCTGCTACCGACACCTGGCTTCCTGGATGACCAGCCGGGTCCGGCCGGGCGCAGGCGAGCGCGTCGAGGACCGCGCCCCGGTCGACCCGGCCCAGCTCACGGTCTCCGTCGACGCCCTCGTCGCCGGCCGTGAGGGGAGGCGCGCATGACGTCCGCGGACTCGACTCCCGTGCGCGTAGGGGTGTTCGGCCTGCTCGGCTCCGGCAACCTCGGCAACGACGGGTCGCTCCAGGCCGTCCTCGGATACCTCCGCGCCCACCACCCGGAGGCGGTCGTGGACGCCCTGTGCGGCGGACCCGAGGCCGTGACGGCCCGGTTCGGGATACCCGCCACCCGGATGCACTGGAACCGCGCCGAGTACCGGACCGCGTCACGCGCGGGCGCGATTGTGTCGAAGGGGCTGGGCAAGTTCGTCGACATCTTCCGCACCGCCGCCTGGGTACGCCGCCACGACGTGGTGATCGTGCCGGGCATGGGCGTCCTGGAGGCCACCCTGCCGCTACGGCCCTGGGGTTTCCCGTACTCGCTGTTCCTGCTCTGCGCGAGCGGCCGACTGATGCGCACCAGGGTCGCGCTGGTCAGCGTCGGCGCCGCCGAGATCCGCAACCGGCCCACTCGGGCCCTGGTCCGCTGGTCGGGGCGGCTGGCCGCCTACCGGTCCTACCGGGACGCCCAGTCCCGGGACGCGATGCGGGCGATGGGCGTGGACACCGCGCGCGACGAGGTCTACCCGGACCTCGCGTTCTCCCTGCCGGCACCGCCCGCGAACGCGCCCTCGGGCCCGCCCGGCACGGTCTGCGTCGGCGTCATGGACTTCCACGGCGGCAACGACGACCGCGCCCGGGCCGACGAGATATACGGGCGCTACCTCGACGGGACGATCCGGTTCGTCCGCACGCTGGTCGAGGAGGGCAGGCCGGTCCGGCTGCTCACCGGCGACCGGTGCGATGGGACGGTGGTCGCCGCGATCCTCGACGCGGTGGACTCGCCCCTGGTCACCGCCGCCGAGCCGGCCTCACTGGCCGACCTGATGAACGAGATGGCGGCCGCCGACACCGTGGTCGCAGTCCGCTACCACAACCTGATCTGCGCGCTGAAGACCGGCACACCGGTGCTCGCGCTCAGCTACGCGGCGAAGAGCGACGCGCTCATGGAGCGCATGGGCCTCGGCGCGTACTGCCACCCGGCGCGCGAGGTCGACGCCGACCGGCTGCTCGAACAGTTCCGGACGCTGGAGAAGCGATCGGCCGAACTGCGCCAGACCCTCACCGAGCGGAACCTGGCCGCCGCCCGTCAACTGGAGGACCAGTTCAGCTCGTTGACCGCGGCCGTGTTCCCCGCGACCGGCCACACCCACGCCCACGCTCGGCAGGAGTCTCCATGAAAGCGACCGAAGTCCCGGAGATCGCCGGCGCGTTCCTCTTCGAGCCGACGCCCTACGCCGACGAACGCGGCTTCTTCTGCCGCACCTTCGACGCCGACGTGGTCCGCTCGGTGGGCCTCGACCCGGACGCCTTCGTCCAGGACAGCCTGTCCCGCTCGGTCCGGGGCGTGGTGCGCGGCCTGCACCTGCGCTCGGG
Source organism: Streptomyces sp. P5F9 (assembly GCF_057961495.1). Classification (NCBI taxonomy): domain Bacteria; kingdom Bacillati; phylum Actinomycetota; class Actinomycetes; order Kitasatosporales; family Streptomycetaceae; genus Streptomyces; species Streptomyces sp. P5F9. The sequence goes on from NZ_JBXVPZ010000010.1 coordinate 25,948, forward strand.
CGCCGGCGAGGCCAAGTTGGTGCGGTGCTCGTACGGGAGGATCTTCGACGTCGTCGTGGACCTGCGGCCGGATTCTCCGACCTACCGCAATTGGGCCTCCTTCGAACTCACAGGAGAATCACAACCAACTCTTTACATTCCCGCGGGATGCGCGCACGGTTTTCAGGCACTGACCGACACCGCCGACACCTCGTACCGGATCGACCGCCCGCACGATCCGGCCGAGGACGTGACGATCGCCTTCGACGACCCGGAGCTCGCCATTCCCTGGCCGCTGCCGGTTGCACTGATGTCCCAACGGGACCGCGAGGCGCCGAGCCTCGCCGAGGTCCTGAAGCACAGAGAAAGCTGAGGTCCCTGTGGACACCGAAGTGCTTGACCTGCCCCTGTCGCGGACAGCCAACGAGCGGCTGCACGCCATGATCCCCGGGGGCGCTCACACCTACGCCAAGGGCGACGACCAGTACCCCGAGAACCTGGCCCCGGTCATCAGCCACGGCAACGGTGCCCACGTGTGGGACGTCGACGGCAACCGCTACATCGAGTACGGCTCCGGCCTGCGGTCGGTCAGCCTCGGCCACGCCCACCCACGCGTGATCGAGGCGGTACGGCGGGAACTCGACCGCGGCAGCAACTTCGTCCGGCCGTCCATCGTGGAGGTCGAGGCCGCGGAGCGCTTCCTGGCCACGGTGCCGACCGCCGAGATGGTGAAGTTCGCGAAGAACGGCTCCGACGCCACGACCGCCGCCGTGCGCCTGGCCCGCGCCGCCACCGGGCGCTCGCGGGTGGCGCTCTGCGGCGACCATCCGTTCTTCTCCGTCGACGACTGGTTCATCGGCACCACGCCGATGTCCGCCGGAATTCCGGCGGCGACCAACGAACTCACCGTCGCGTTCCCCTACGGAGACCTGGCCGCCACGGAGCAGCTGCTCACCCGGTACCAGGACGAGATCGCCTGCCTGATCCTCGAACCCGCCACCCACACCGAACCGCCGCCCGGGTACCTCGCCGGCCTGCGCGACCTGGCCGACCGGCACGGCTGCGTCCTGGTCTTCGACGAGATGATCACCGGCTTCCGCTGGTCCGAGGCGGGCGCCCAGGGCCTGTACGGCGTCGTCCCCGACCTCTCCACGTTCGGCAAGGCGCTGGGCAACGGATTCGCCGTCTCCGCGCTGGCCGGGCGCCGCGATCTGATGGAGCGGGGCGGACTGCGTCACTCCGGCGACCGGGTCTTCCTGCTGTCCACCACCCACGGCGCGGAAACGCACTCCCTGGCAGCGGCGATGGCCGTGCAGACCACGTACGTCGAAGAGGGTGTCACCGCGCGGTTGCACGCCCTCGGTGAGCGGTTGGCCGCCGGGGTCCGCGAGGCCGCGGCCGGCATGGGCGTCGGCGACCACGTCGTCGTCCACGGCCGGGCCAGCAACCTGGTGTTCGCCACCCTCGACGAGAACGGACGGCCCTCGCAGCAGTACCGCACCCTGTTCCTGCGCCGGCTCCTCGCGGGCGGAGTGCTGGCCCCCTCCTTCGTGGTGAGCAGCGCACTCGACGACGCGGACATCGACCGTACCGTCGACGTGGTGGCCGAGGCATGTGCGGTCTACCGGAAGGCACTTGACGCCGCCGACCCCACCCCCTGGCTGGTCGGGCGACCCGTGCAGCCCGTGTTCCGGCGCTCGGCGTGACGTGACGTGACGTCAGCGGTGATCTCGCCGACCGGGCTCGGCCGCCCGGTCGGCGATCCGGTCGACCAGCCACGCGGTCGCCGGAATCACCGCCAGCGCGGTGCACCAGCCGCCGAGGACGTCGGTCGGATAGTGCGCGCCCAGTCCGACCTGCGCCCAGCCCATGGCGGCGCCGGCGACCAGCGCCGAGGCGAGCACGAGTGACGTGCCGGCCGTCCTGCCGAGGCCGAGTCGGCGGGTCGCGAGCAGCGCCGCCATGAGGGCGAGCGCGGTGGCGAAGGCGGTGTGCCCGCTCGGATAGGACAGGTTGTCGCCGTGGATGGTGCGTCCCACCAGGTGCTTCAGCAGCGTCGCCGTCCCCACGGTCGTGCCGACGCCGGCGACGACGAGCACCGCGGCGCGAGGACGCCGAAGCAGCAGGCAGGCCGCCACGGCGGCCACGACGAGCGTCGCCGCTCCCACGGGCTCCCCCAGGAAGTCCAGGGCCAGGGCGACGCGCCGCCACGGCGGCCCCAGACTGTCCGCCGTCGGCCGGATGATCCACCTGTCCACCCCGCCGGGCTCGCTGTGGCCGGAGTACAGGACCCCGAGCGCGACGACCACCAGCGCGGCGAGGACCGCGACCGGCCCGAGCCACGGGCGCAGCGACGGAGGCAGCACCGATGGCGCCGGCCGGCCGGTCACCCGTTCACCGCGTCCGGTCGGCCTGGGGTGGTGACCTTGTTCCGCTGCCGCCCGCCGTTGTCCAACCCGAGCCCCCGTCGTGTCCGATTCGCTCTCCAGCGACCATGACCCCATGCCCCATGACGGCCCCGCGGACACCGGCTCCTGGGCTGTACGCCTGGGCGTGAACCGTCAGCACCCTAGCCGCAATCCGGTGGAGACGGTGTACGGGATCGACCTGACGGGACACGAGGGCGGCCACGACTGAGCCGGCCATGTCCGAGCCGCGCCCCCGCTACCCCAGCATCCAGCCCTCCGCCCGTCGTGCCGTGGCGCGGATGTTCTTGCGTGCGCCGGGTGGCAGGCGGCGGAGCACCTCGCGGACGCCGTTGCGGAGGCGGTGGTCGGCGGTGGTGCGGAGCAGGACGCGGCGGGTGGTGCCGATCCGGCCGGGTTCGCCGACGGTGAGCCGGAGTTGGCCGCCCGGGCCTGCCCACGTGGGGGAGACGAGGCGCGGTGGTGTGCCGACGGCGACGGTGCCGAGGAGGATGCGGGTGCTGCCCGGGGCGGCTGCCAGCCGGGGGCGCCGGCCGACACCCAACAGCTGTGCGCTGGCCCAGACTTGATAGGCGCCGGCGTTCATGGGCGCGTCACCGGCGAGGGTCAGCGGGTCGATGACCGTCTCGCCGGAGACGACGACCCGGTGGCGGTCTCCGCCGAGCGGTTCCAGGGTCGGCGTCAACTCCCCGTCGGGGTACCACCAGTGGTTGCCGGCGGTGTCGTGCACGATGAGTTCCCCGTACGCGTGCGAGAAGGGGTCGGGGACCTCCCAGTTCTCCGCTCCCCTTATGCCGTCGAGGAGTTGGGGGTCGAGCAGCATCCGGCCGTCGCGCTCCACGACGGTCAGCGGCTCGCCGTCGCCCCGGACCATGCCGACGCGGGTCCGGATCACCAGCTTGTCGTTCCGCCAGCGCATGTCGTCCACCTCGACGTGCGCCCTGATCTGCTCGGTGCGGCGGGCGAGTTCGACCAGGGAGTCCAGCCGGCCCTGCACGAGCAGCTCCGCCCGCAGCCGGCTGATCGCCGGGAGCCCTTCGCTCACCCCCGGCGGATAACTCGTCATCGCCATCCGGCGGACGGTGGTGAAGTACTCCTCCAAGTCCTTGCCGGTGCGCCGCAGCACGCGCGGCTCGCTCACCGGCCGTAGCAACTCGACGCGGTACGAACGGCGCAGCAGCCGGTCCTGCAAGTCGCCCGGCGGTGTGCCCTCCTTGATCGCCTCCACGACCTTGTCCAGGTGGCCGTAGTAGTCGTCGGCGGTGATCCGGCGGCTGCTGTTGTTGCCGCCGTCCTCGCGCCGATTCCATTGGTAGCAGGGGTAGTTGCCGAGTATCGACACCGTCTTGGCCCGTACGTAGGTGCGCGCCATGAACAGCTGGTCCTCCAGCCTGACCCGCCCCTCAGGGAAGCGGATCCCGTGGTCGCGCAGGAAGTCCCGGCGGAACATCTTGTGCGGCGTCAGGCTCTCGAAGAGCGGGGCGTCGGCGGCGGTGCACCGCTCGACCGTCCGCTTGAACACATTGCTGGGCCCCTGCATCGTCCCGTGCACCTTGCCCAGCACGATGTCCGACCCGTTGCGCTCCGCCAGCGCGTACAGCCGCTCCAGCGCCTCGTACGACAACTCGTCGTCCTGGTCGACGAATTGGACGTACTTCCCCCTCGCCCGGTCCACCCCCACGTTCCGCGGCTTGCCCGGCCAGCCGGAGTTCTCCTGCCGGTACACCCGGACATGCGCATGGGCTTCGGCCAGCCGTCCGAGGCGTTCGGCCGAGTCGTCCGTCGAGCCGTCGTCGACGTACACGACCTCGTACGCGTCGGCCCCCAGGCTCTGGTTGACCAGCGACGGCGCACAACGGTCAATGTAGGAACCGGCGTTGTAGACGGGTACGACAACGCTTACCTTGATCAAAACATCCCCCCCGGGACAAGTGTTGTTGCCCTACGAGACACTTGTTGTTGGGGATTAGTTGTACGGCCCTTGGGGTGCGCCTTACGTAATGTGCGAAGGCCCCGACCGCCGGGACCGCCGCGCTACGCGGATTCCCTGATCACCAGCTCCGTCGGCAGGATGAGGGGCGTCGGCTCCTCGCCTGCCGGCACGCGCACCAGCATCCGGGTCATCTCGCTGCCGAGGGCCACGATGAGCTGGCGGATCGTCGTCAGGGCGGGCTGGGTGTGCCGGGCGGTGAGGATGTCGTTGAAGCCGACGACCGCGACGTCCTCGGGGACGGACCGGCCGCGCTCGCGCAGGACGTGCAGGGCGCCCGCCGCCATGGCGTCCGAGGCGACGAACACCGCGTCCAGGTCCGGGTGTTCGTCGAGGAGCCGGGCGGTCGCCGTGGCCCGCCCAGCTCGCTGAAGTCGGCGTGCGCCACGCGGTGGCCCGCCAGACCGGCCAGTGCGACCGCCTCGCGGAAGCCCAGGTAGCGGGCGACACCCGCGTGCATGTCGAGCGGGCCGGTGACGGTGCCGATGGCACGGCGGCCCGTCGAGATCAGGTACTCCACGGCCTCGCGGGCCCCGCCCCGGTTGTCGGCGTCCACGTACCAGCGCGGGGCCGTTCGAGGGAGCGGCCTCCGTGGACGACGGGGACGTTCCCCGCCTCGGCGACCTTCGCCGGCGGATCGTTCTCGCGCAGGGCCAGCAGCATGACGCCGTCCGCACCCCGGGACCGAAGGATGCGGGCGAGCCGCGCCCGGCCCCGCTCGCCCGCGGCCAGGATCAACGGGCCGGTGGGCGCGGTCAAGCAGTAACGAGGAGCGGCCGCCGAGGAGTTGAGGGCAACGGCGTCCGGATCATCCGCCGCCGTCGAGGTCGACGCACTGGCGCAGCACCCGCAGTTCGTCACCGACGACTTCCATCTCGTACAGCTTCCCGCGCGCGTTCTCGAACGGCCGGTGCAGGATCATCGTCAACCGGCCCTCGAACGTCCGGAACAGCATCCCGTGCCCGCTGTCCTCCCGCACCAACGGCCGCTGTTGCAGCCAAGGCCCGTGTATCTCACCGGACTTGGAGACGGCGTAGGTCTGGACGTAGCCCCCGGTGAGGCTGCCGTCCGCGCCGAGCACGTTCTTCTCGTACGTCGACCAGAGCATGAGCAGCGACCCGTCGGGGGTGCGGTACAACTGCGGGCCGTCCGTGACGTAGGGCGGGAGTTGGTGCGGTACGCCGGCCGGGATCTCCTCGCCGATCCAGGGCGCGTCCGAGGCCTTGAAGAGGAAGACCGGGTCGCCGATCGTCCCGGTCAGGTCCGGGGCCAGCCGGATGGCCTCCATCGTGCCGTCGACGGTCTGGAGCCACTCGTGCGCGTACACCATCCACGGCTGCCCGGACGGGTCGACGTACAGCGTGCCGTCCAGGGTCATGAGGTGCCCGGGCGGGGTGGGGCGCGCGGGGTCGACCGAAGTGAAAGGGCCCAGCAGAGATTCGGACACGGCGGTGATCGTGCCCCGCCGGTGGTTGGCGAGCCGAAACGGCGTGCCCCAGCGGCCGGTTGGAGGCACGGGCAGCGGACTGTCCTCGTCGTGCAGCGTGGTGAACAGGTAGTACCTGCCCTGCCACGCGTGCACCTCCGGCGCCCAACCCCCGTCGCTCGCCCAGAGGCTGCTCTGCTCCGCCGCCAGGAACACCACCGCCGGACGCGTCCAGTCACGCAGGTCCCGGCTGCGGTAGACCATCGTGCCGACGCCCTCCACGCCCGACACGGAAGGGTCGTTGGACGTGTAGAGGTAATACGTGCGGGTCGTGTCGTCGGCGACGACGAACGGATCGTGCAACGGCATGTCGGGCAGCCGCATCGGCTCGCCCACGGGATCGGTCGCCATGGTGTCACCGTAGGGCCCACAAACCCCGTGCGCATCACAGCTGTTGAGGGAAAAACGCTTGGACCGCACGGACGCCGTCGCGGGACACTGCCAGTCCTGGCCAGTCCGTATGCCGGGCGCCGGACGACACCACGGGGTGGGGATGGGATCGCCTGAATCGCGCGACATCGGGCCGCGCAAAGGCTCGGTGCTACTCGCACTTCGCTACTACGGACGGGAGTTGGCCCGGCTCCGCCGCTGGACCGCGCCGGCCACGCTGCTGCCCGCGGTGGGCAACATCGGCATCAACTACATCGCGCCGCTGATCGTCGCCAAGCTCGTCGGCCGTATCGCCGCAGACGCGGGCATCAGCGTCCGCACGACGCTGCCGTACGTCCTCGGGTTCGCCGGAGTGCTGCTGCTCGCCGAGGTGTTCTGGCGCCTCGGACTCCACTGTCTGAACCGGCTCGACGCGCTCGGCATCGAGCACCTGTATGTGATCGGCATGGACGAACTCTTCGCCAAGGACGCCGCGTTCTTCCACGACAACTTCGCCGGGTCGCTCACCAAGCGGGTGCTGAGCTTCGCCTCCCGCTTCGAGGAGTTCGTCGACACGATGACGTTCCAGGTGGTGGGCAGCCTGGTCCCGCTGCTGTTCGGCTCGGTCGTGCTGTGGCGCTACGAACCGCTGCTCGTCGTAGGCCTGTTGGCGATGATCGCGCTCACCGCCCTGGTCGTCGCGCCCCTCATCCGGCGCCGCCAGGCACTCGTCGATCTGCGCGAGGAGGCCATCGCCCGGGTGTCCGGCCATGTCGCCGACAGCCTGATGAACATGGACACGGTCCGCGCGTTCGCCGCCGAGGAACGCGAGGCCGCCGAACACCGCTCGCGCGTCGCCCAGTCGAGGCGTCTCACGCTGCGATCCTGGGACTACGGCAACCTGCGCATCGACACCCTCGTCGCACCGCTCTCCGTGCTCACCAACGCGCTGGGCCTGCTCCTCGCGGTGGCTCTCGGCGGCGGCGAACACGGTGTCGAGGCGGTCGTGGTCGCCTTCACGTACTACACGAACGCGACCCGGATCATGTTCGAGTTCAACCAGATCTACCGGCGCCTGGAAAGCTCGATGACCGAAGCCGCCCAGTTCACCGAGCTGTTGATGGCCCCGCCCACCGTGGTCGACCCGGCCTCGCCCGAGCCGCTGCGGTCCCGGGCCACCGACGTCCGCTTCGAGAACGTGACCTTCGCCCACGCGGGCGCCGACACCCTCTTCGACGGACTCGACCTGACCGTGCCCGGCGGCACGAAGATCGGCCTCGTCGGCCGGTCCGGCGGCGGCAAGACCACCCTCAGCCGGCTGCTGCTGCGGATGACGGACATCGACGCCGGCCGCATCCTGATCGGCGGCCAGGACATCAGCAAGCTGCGCCAGGCCGACCTGCGCAGCCTGATCGCCTACGTACCGCAGGACCCGGCGATGTTCCACCGCACCCTGCGCGAGAACCTCACCTTCGCCCGGCCCGACGCCACCGACGCCGAGGTCCGCCGGGCCGCCGAGGCCGCGCACGTCACGGAGTTCGCCGACGCGCTGCCGGACGGCTTCGAGACGATGGTGGGGGAGCGCGGGATCAAGCTCTCCGGCGGCCAGCGCCAACGCGTCGCCCTCGCCCGGGCGATCCTGCGCGACGCCCCGATCCTGCTGCTCGACGAGGCGACCAGCGCCCTCGACTCCGAGAGCGAGATCCTCGTCCAGGAAGCACTGTGGCGGCTCATGGAGGGCCGGACCGCGCTCGTCGTCGCACACCGGCTGAGCACCGTCGCCGGCATGGACCGGCTCGTCGTCCTCGACCGCGGCCGGATCGTCGAACAGGGCACGCACCAGGAGCTGTTGGCCGCCGAGGGCGCCTACGCGAAGCTGTGGCAGCACCAGTCGGGTGGCTTCCTCGACGACTCCCCCGAGCAGGCCGCCGACCTGCACTGACGGCCCGAACACCGGCCGGATTCCCGGGACTTCGGCCATCGGATTCCCGGGGCCTCGGCCATGCCTGGCGGACAACCGGTTTCTAGCCGACCGCGTTCCAGCGCCGTCTCGCCGAGGTTACCCAGTCTTTTCGAAAGTTCGCCCAAGGTCTTGACGCCGTTTCCGAGCCGGAAGAAGCTCTGCCCCAACGCGTGACAACCGGTTTCTATTGGAGGTGGTGCGGTCATGCCCCCACGTGCTGGTGCGCCCCTGAGCCGCCGACGATTTCTCGCCCTCTCGGGGGCGGGCGCGGCGGCCGGCGCGGTGGCGCTCAACGGCTGCGCCCTCCAGGTGTCGACCGGGGTGAGCGGTTCGGGCGAGACCGTCACGGTCATGGTCAAGGACGGCGACATCACCACCGACCAGATCACGCAGGCACACAAGGACCTCGGCATCAAGATCCACCTGGTGCGCTACGACCTCACCAAGCTGATCGCGATGATGACCACCGGCGCACCACCGGACCTGGTCCGCGGCGTCGGCGCCGTGGACGCCCCGTACTTCGTCGCCCGGGACGTCGTCGAGAACCTCGACCCCTACTTCGCCGGGAGCGGCGTCCTCAAGGCCGACGACCTGGACCCGGTCAACGACCTGTGGCGCTACGACGGCCACACCCAGGGCAAGGGCCCGCGCTACGGCATGGCGAAGGACTTCTCCCAGGACTCCATGTACTGGTACAACACCGCGCACTTCGACACGGCGGGCGTCGCCTACCCGCCGGAGACCCAACCGGTCACCTACGAACAGTGGTTGGAAGACGCCAAGCGGCTCACCCAGAGGAAGAACGGGCAGACGACCGTCTTCGGCGGCAGCTACAACGGGCTCAACGCCCCAGGTCTGCTGGCCGGGTTGACGGCCGCTGCCGGAGGCAGCCTGTTCAGCGAGGACTTCTCCCGCGTCGACTTCACCACCCCCGAGGCCCGCAAGGCGCTGGCCTGGTACATCGACTACTGCCGGACCAAGGTCGGCCCGAGCCTGATCCAGCCCGACCCCAACGGCTGGGACGGGCCCACCTATCAGGCCGGCCGGATGGCCATGACGGGCAGCGGCTACTGGCTCGGCGGCATGATCGACACCGACAGGAAACTGGCCCGCGTGTCCCGGCTCGCCCCCGCCCCGGTCTTCGCGGGCGGCCCGCGCCTGAGCCCCTGCCAGGGCGGCACCGGCCTGTGGATGCCGAAGAAGGCCCGGAACAAGGACGCCGCCTGGCGGGTCTTCGAGTGGTTCTTCGGCGAGGCACCGGCCAAGGAGCGCGCGTCAAGCGGCTGGGGCATCCCGAGCCTGAAGTCCCTGCGTCCCCTGATGCCCAGTCAGGAGTCGTACCAGAAACGGGCGTTGCGGGTCCAGGAGGCCGAGCTGAAGCACTTCTCGGTGACCGCCTTCACGCCGTACGCCACGGCGGACGCGCTCGCCGCCCTCTTCAACCAGGCCGCCCCCGCCGCCATGTCGGGCGGGATATCCGTCGACACCCTCGCGGGCCGGCTGAACTCGTCCATGAACGAGCAGCTCAAGCGCGGTAAGGAGCAAGTGGGATGACGGTCGATCAGATCACCACGGTCACGGGCCGCCCCGGCTCGGCCGCGAGCGGCGAGCGGGCGCAGGCGGCACGGCAGCCGCGGACCACCGCGACCGGGCGCAGACACCGCGCGTTCTACATGTTCACCTCGCCCTGGATCATCGGCTTCCTGCTGCTGACCGTCGTCCCCATGGCGTACGCGCTGTGGCTGAGCTTCACCACGTTCGACGGCATCTCCCCGCACTGGCGCTACGTCGGCCTCGGCAACTACCGCGAGCTGTTCTCCGACTCCGTGACCTGGCACGCGCTGGGCCGCACAGGCCTGTTCGCGGTGACCTCCGTGCCGTTGTCGATCGCGGCCGGGCTCGGGCTCGCGGTCCTGGTCAACCGGCCGCTGAAAGCACGCGGGTTGTTCCGCACCCTGCTCTATCTGCCCGCCGTGGTGCCGCCGGTCGGCGCGGGCATCGCCTTCAAGCAGCTCTTCGACCAGAACTCCGGTGCCGCCAACGGGGTGTTGAACATCTTCGGCATCAACGCCCTGGGCTGGCTGGCCGATCCCTACGCCCGCTACGTGCTGCTGATGAGCGTCCTGTGGGGCGCCGGAAACGTCATGATCATCTCCCTGGCCGGGCTCCAGGACGTACCCCGCGAACTCCACGAGGCGGCCCGCATCGACGGCGCGAGCGCCTGGCGGACCTTCCGCAGCATCACCGTGCCGCTGCTCTCGCCGGTGCTGCTCTTCCAGACCGTGACCGGCGTGATCGCCTCGGTGCAGACCATCATGCCGCTGCTGCTCGCGCCCGACGGCACCACGGGCGGCGTCACCGCGATCCCGCAGTCCAACTACCTCTACATGATGCACGTGTTCGCGGAGTACTTCGCGCTCGGCCGCTACGGCTACGCCTCCGCACTGCTGTGGGTGCTCTTCGTCCTGATCCTCGCCGTGACCGGACTCATCTTCAGGTTCACGTCCGGCGTGGTCTTCTACAACGTCGACCCGGAGGCCAACAAGTGAGCGCCGTCAGCCCGTTGGTGAAGTCCCCGGTCCGGGTGCGGGCGGGCCGACTGGCCCTCTACACGGTCCTCGTCGCCGTCACGGGCCTGTTCCTCGGCCCCTTCGGCTGGCTCGTCCTCGCCGGTCTGAAGACCCCGGCCGAACTCGCCGCCTCGCCGGTGCACTGGCTGCCCCAGCACATCCAGTGGCACAACTTCGCCGACGCCTACCAGCTCATCGACTTCCTCGGCTACGCCCGCAACTCCCTGATCATCGCGATGATTTATGCCACCCTCGTCACCCTCAGCTCCGCCTGGGTGGGCTTCGGCTTCGCGCGCCTCTCCGCCCCCGGCAAGAAGACCCTGTTCGGCATCCTGCTCGGCTCGATGATGCTGCCCCAGATGATCACCCTGCTGCCGACCTACCTGATCTTCGCCAAGCTCGGCATGGTCGACACCTACTGGCCGTGGGTGCTGTGGGGGCTGGCCGCCGCTCCGTATCTCGTCTTCCTCTTCCGGCAGTTCTTCGCGGGCCTGCCGAGAGAGTTGGAGGAGGCCGCGATCGTCGACGGCTGCGGCTACGCAACCATCTTCTGGCGGATCTTCCTGCCGCAGTCCTGGCCGGTGCTCAGCGCGAGCTTCGTGATCGCGTTCACCTGGACCTGGGGCGACTACATAGCCCCGCAACTCCTCCTGTCCACCGACCGCACCACCCTCGCGGTCGCCGTCATGTCCACCTACGTCACCTCGGCCGGCACCCCGGTCGCCGACCTCCAGGCCGCGGCCTCGGTGATGTACGTCGTCCCGATCCTGCTGATCTTCCTCGTCGCCCAACGCGGGTTCGTCGCCGGGATGTCGACGAGCGGCCTCAAGTGAGCCCAGGTTTCCGTCTGTTGCAAGGAGTCGCACCATGAACACACCCCTGTCCCGTCGTACGGCCCTCCAGGCGGCCGGTGCCACCGCGCTCGCCGCCGGCCTCTCCGGCCTGACCGCGACGGCGGCCCACGCCTCCGGCGACCACAACTCCCGCCCCGAGCTGGTCACTTACCCGCGCCCGACGACCATGCCGACCAACACCAGCTTCCAGGTACGGGTCCGAAGCACGCCGCAGGGCATCTGGCAGACCCTCGACATCTACCGGCCGCAGTTCGAGGAGATCAACGCCTCCACCGGGTCGGGCAAGGTCTACAACTCGTCGATGGCGTACTTCGACTTCGACGGCTCGGTCGAGATCGAGGTGACGTACCTCAGGGGCGGCACCACCAAGGCCAGGGTGAGACCGGACGCGCTGGGCATCACGCCCGAACTCCTCGGTGACACCCTGCGGTTCACCCTCGACGAGCCCAAGGACGTCGTCGTCCAGATCAACGACGAGATATTCGACGCCCTGCACCTGATCACCAACCGCGTCGAGCACCACGTCCCGTCCGCCGACGACCCGGACGTCCTCTACTTCGGCCCCGGCGTCCACACCGTCACCGGCAACGTCCTCACCGTCCCGAGTGGCAAGACCGTCTACCTCGCGGGCGGCGCCGTCCTCACCGCGCAGATCTACTTCAAGGACGTGGAGAAGTCCCGCCTGATCGGGCGCGGGGTGCTCTACAACAACCCCGGCGGCGCCATCCTCAGCGAGGGCAGCAAGAACATCCGCATCGAGGACGTCATCATCCTCAACCCGGCAGGCTACGCGGGCACGTTCGGCGAGAGCGAGAACGTCCACGTCACCAAGGCACGCGCGTTCAGTTCGAAGGGCAACGGCGACGGCTTCGACGTCTTCTCCTCGACCGGGATCACCTTCGACGGCTGCTTCATGCGCAACTCCGACGACTGCATCGCCATTTACTGCCACCGCTGGGACTACTACGGCGACACCCGCGACATCACCGTCAAGAACTGCACCCTGTGGGCCGACGTCGCCCACCCGATCAACGTGGGCACGCACGGCAACTCCGACGCCCCCGAGACGATCGAGAACCTCGTCATCAAGAACATCGACATCCTCGACCACCGCGAACCCCAGATGAACTACCAGGGCTGCATCGCCCTCAACCCCGGCGACTCCAACCTGATCAAGAACGTGCGCATCGAGGACGTCCGGATCGAGGACTTCCGCTGGGGCCAGGTCATTTACATGAAGGTCATGTTCAACACGAAGTACAACACCTCGGTCGGCCGCGGCATCGACGGCGTCTACGTCAAGAACCTCAGCTACACGGGCACCCACGCCAACCCGTCGCTCTTCCTCGGCTACGACGCCGAACACGCCATCAACAACGTCACGTTCGAGAACCTGGTGATCAACGGGCTGGTCGTCGCCGACTCGATGAAGAAGCCGAGCTGGTACTACACCACCGACGAGATCCAGTGGTTCTACAACGAGCACGTCACCAACCTGAAGTTCCTCACCACCGCCGAGGCCGAGGCGGCCGCGGCGTCATGACGACCCCCGCACCTGGCTCCGCTGGAAGTGCGGGGAAGGGCTGTCGGTCGGCTGCGGCGGCGTCGTGGCTGGTCGCGCCCCGCGGCGGAGCCGCTGATGAACACAGCCCCGCGCCCCTTTGGGGCGCTGCTGCCGAGCCGCAGTCGAATACATCGGGTTCGCTTAGCCGCCGGGGCTTCCTTGGCGGCACCGCGGCTCTCCTCCTGGCATCGGGTGCGAACGGACTGCTCGTGCCCGGCACCGCTCGGGCCGCCGAGAACAGCACCGCGGCTTTCACCCACCCCGGTCTGCTGCACACGGCCGATGACCTCGCCCGCATGAAGGCGGCGGTCGCCACCAAGCAATCCCCGGTCTACGACGGCTACTTGGCGCTCGCCGCCCACGCCCGCTCCTCCGCCTCGTACGCCGTGCAGAACACCGGCCAGATCACCACCTGGGGCCGCGGTCCCGCCAACTACCAGAACCAGGCCGTCGCCGACTCGGCCGCCGCCTACCAGAACGCCCTCATCTGGTCCGTCACCGGAGACACCGCGCACGCCGACAAGGCCCGCGACATCCTCAACGCCTGGTCCACTTCCCTCACCGCCATCACCGGAGCCGACGGCCCCCTCGGCGCCGGTCTCCAGGCCTTCAAGTTCGTCAACGCCGCCGAACTGCTCCGCCACACCGGCTACGACGGCTGGAGTGCCGCCGACATCGCCCGCTGCGAGGAGTCCTTCCTCCGCGTCTGGTATCCCGCCCTGTCCTGCTACATGCTCTACGCCAACGGCAATTGGGACCTGACGTCCCTTCAATCCCTGCTGGCCATAGGCGTGTTCTGCGAAGAACCCACCCTCTTCCACGACGCGCTCCGCTTCGCCGCGGCCGGCGCCGGCAACGGCAGCGTCCTCCACCGCATCGTCACCGACGCCGGCCAGGGCCAGGAGTCCGGCCGGGACCAGGGCCACGAGCAGCTCGCGGTAGGCCTGTTGGCCGACGCCGCGCAGGTCGCCTGGAACCAGGGCGTCGACCTCTGGGGTTTCGACGACAACCGCATCCTCGCCAACGTCGAGTACGCCGCCCGCTACAACCTCGGCGGCGACGTCCCCTTCGTCCCCGATCTCGACCGCACCGGCAAGTACATCAAGCTGTCCGTCTCGGCCACGTCACGCGGCGCCCTGCCGCCCATCTACGAGATGGCGTACGCCCATTACGCCGGTGTGCGTGGCCTGGACACCTCGTACACGAAGAGCGCGGTCTTCCGCGGCACCGGCGGCACCCGCGTCATCGAGGGCAGCAACGACGACCTGCCGAGCTGGGGCACCTTCGCCTACGCGGGTGCTACGACCCCCGCGTCCACCGTGCCGACACCACCGGCCGGCGTCACGGCGACCGGCAACGACGGCTCTGTGACGGTGAGTTGGCTGCCGTCGACGTGGGCCGACTCCTACACGGTCCTACGCGCGACCGACGTGGACGGCCGCTACGAGAAGATCACGTCCGGCGTCGACCGGCCGACGTACACCGACCGGAACGTGCACACGGGACGGACCTATTACTACACGGTTACGGCCTCCAACGCCCTTGGTGGAAGCGGCAGTTCATCATGGGCTGCCGCCTCCGCCGGTCTTCCCTCGCCCTGGTCGACCCGGGACGTGGGGGACGTGAAGATCCCCGGTTCCGCCGCCTTCGACGGTGAGCGCTTCGTCCTGGAGGCGAGCGGCACCGCCGACACCTACCGTCTCGTCCACCTTCCACTGCGCGGCGACGGCACGATCACCGCGCGGATCGTGTGGCCGCTCAGCTCGCAGTACTCGAAGATCGGCGTCACCGTCCGGGCCTCCCTCGGCGCGGACGCGGCGCACGCATCGATGCTGATCCAGGGGCTGCCGCTGCACACCTGGAGCGGGGTGTGGACGGCACGTCCGTCGACCGGTGCGGAGATCTCCGCGACCGGCAGCACTCCCGTACCACCCTCCCAGCAGCAGGCGATCACGGTGAACGCCGCCTTCCCGATCTCCAGCCTCGGCACGTTGCCCGAGTCGGCGACACCGCTTGAGGCGCCATACGTGGAAGGCGCGGGCGACGGCTACCGGCTGCGGAAGCCCTACTGGGTGCGGGTGACCCGGAAGGGCGCACGCTGCACCGGCGCCATCTCCCCGGACGGCATCCACTGGACCGAAGTTGGCGCTACCGAGGTCGAGTTGGGGCGCACCGCATACGCCGGGCTCGCCCTCACCTCCTGTCTGGGCGTCGACGAGGACTACGCCGAGACCGGCACCGGCGCCTTCGACAACGTCAGTGTGACCTCCTCGTCCGGTACGGTCTGGTGCGTACCCCGCCCGGCCCGTACCGCCACCGACCTGCGGGCCCAAACCGGCGCCGACGCCGTCGAGTTGGCTTGGACCGACCCGGACCTCTCCGCTGAGTACACGGTGCTGCGTGCCACGCGCACCGGGGGACCGTACAAGACGCTCGCCACCCGCGTCGGCCCGGTCGGCTTCGGCACCCGCATCCGGTACACCGATGCGACGGGGACTCCGGGAGCGACGTACC
This sequence comes from Streptomyces sp. P5F9, assembly GCF_057961495.1. Taxonomy (NCBI): domain Bacteria; kingdom Bacillati; phylum Actinomycetota; class Actinomycetes; order Kitasatosporales; family Streptomycetaceae; genus Streptomyces; species Streptomyces sp. P5F9. Next base: position 41,663 of record NZ_JBXVPZ010000010.1, read on the forward strand.
ACTACACGGTCGCGAAGACCAACGCCGGTGGACGCGGGCCGCGTTCGACGCCGGCGCAGGCCGTGATGCCGAACCCGACACCACCCCAACTCACCTCCACGACGGCCGCGTTCACGAACCAGGGTGCGGCCTTCCGGTATCTGCTGCGCGCCTCGCACGAGCCCGTACGGTTCACCGCCGACGGGCTGCCCCGCGGCCTCAGCGTCGACGCGCGCACCGGCCTGGTCTCCGGAACCCCCACGGAGACAGGCGAGTTCGCGGTCGCGACGACCGCCGCCAACGCCTCCGGAACCGCGACCGGCACCCTCGCCCTCACGGTCGGCACCGCGCCGCCCGCGCCGTGGATATACGGCGATCTCGGCGACACCGTGCTCGACGACCGTGCCTTCGGGACGCTGGGCGTGGTGGCGATCACCACGCCGGGAAGCACGTCGTACGCCGGCGGGACCTTCACCGTGCGCGGCGCGGGCGTCGATCTCAATGCCAACGGCCAAGGAATGACAGGGCAGTTCGTACGACGGCCCGTCAGCGGTGACTGTGAGGTCGTCGCGCGGCTCGTCTCCCGCAGTGGTGTGACCGCCGACCGGGTCGGGCTGCTCATGGCGAAGTCGCTGTCGCCGTTCGACCAGGCCGCCGGAGCGATCGTCACCGGCGGGACCACCGCCCAGCTCATGCTCCGCAAGACCGTGGCCGGTGCCTCCGCCTTCACCGGCGGAGCCGCTGTCACCCTCCCCGCCCTGCTGCGGCTGAAGCGCGTCGGGACCGCCTTCAGTGCCGCCCTGTCCACCGATGACGGTGTCACCTGGACCCCCCTCGCCGACGGAGAGATCCCCGGCTTCGGTGACGCCCCCTACCACGTCGGGCTGGTGGTCTGCTCGCGCAGTCAACTGGTCCGCTGCACCGCCGAGTTCGACGAGGTGAGCATCACGCCCACCTGATCCTTCATGGATTGGAGATGCACCGCAATGAGCCGCACGTCCCCCCACGAGCACCTCCGCAGAACAGAGTTGAGCCGCCGCGGTCTTCTGAAGACCGCCGGCGGTCTCACCGCAGCCGTCGCCCTGGGCGGCGCCACCGTGGCCACCGCCGCGCAGGCGGCCCCGGCCACGTTCACCCACCCCGGCATGCTGCACAACGCCGGCGACATCAACCGCGCCAAGGTCAGGGTCGCGGCGGGAACCGACCCCTGGCTGTCCGGCTGGAACAGGCTGACCGCCAACTCCCACTCCCAGTCGACCTGGACGAACCGGGCGACGGCGACGATCATCCGAGGCGGCACGGGACAGAACTACAGCCTGCTGTACAACGACATCGCCGCCGCCTACCAGAACGCCCTGCGCTGGAAGGTCGGCGGCACCGAGGCGAACGCCGTGTGCGCCGCGAACATCCTCAACGCCTGGTCGTCGACGCTGACTTCGGTCACCGGAAACGCCGACCGGTTCCTCGCGGCCGGCCTCTACGGCTGGCAGTTCGCCAACGCCTGCGAGCTGATGCGGGACTACAGCGGCTTCAATCTGGCCGCCGCGCAGCAGATGCTGGCGAACGTCTTCTATCCCCTCAACAACAGCTTCCTGACCAACCACAACGACGCCTGCATCACCAACTACTGGGCCAACTGGGACCTGTGCAACATGGCGTCGATCCTGGCCATCGGGATCCTCAACGAGGACAGCGCCAAGTACGACCAGGCCGTCACGTACTTCAAGTCCGGTGCGGGCAACGGGTCCATCGCGCACGCCGTGCCGTATCTGTACACCGACTCGGACGGCTACGCGCTGGGCCAGTGGCAGGAGTCGGGCCGCGACCAAGGCCACACGGTCATGGGGATGGGCCAGATGGGCGCGATCTGCGAGATGGCCTGGAACCAGGGCGACGACCTGTACTCGTACGACAGCCGCCGCTTCATGAAGGCCGCCCAGTACGTCGCGAAGTACAACATCGGCAGTGACGTGCCCTTCACCACGTACACCTGGGGCACCGGGCAGAGCTGCGCCCAGTCGTCCCAGACGGTGATCTCCGCCGCCTCGCGCGGCCAGATCCGCCCGGTGTGGGCGATGCTCCACTTCCACTACAACCGGCGCATCGGCCTCGACGACAAGTACATCTCGGCCATGTACTACAACCTTGTCGCGCCCGAGGGCGGGGGAGGTGACTACGGCACCGACAGCGGCGGCTACGACCAGCTCGGCTTCGGCACGCTGATGTACGCGAAGTAGCGGCGCCGGGTGTCCACGGGGCGGGCGGTCGGTGCCCGGTCCGTGGACGCCCTCTTGACCCCGGGTCGCGGCGGATCGACACTCCAGTAGGGAATCCTAGTGAACAGGTAGGGAAACATGGGGCTTGAGCCGGTCACCACTCGTCGCGTGGGCCGTTCGCCTCTTCTGACCTCCCGCCGTCACATCGACCTGCTGCGGGTCTGCAGCGCGATGAACCCCCCGCGCTGAGCCCCCGTCCTCCGCTCGACGACGCTTCCGCCGCGCGTACGTCCACGCGCCCGTACCCGGGGAGTCCCATGTCCAGCACGCCTCTCGCCGCCGTCCCCGCACCCCGGTCCGCCCCCACGTTCCGGGGCCGGATCGGCCGCGACGCGCGCAGCGGGCACTACGCCGTGCCGCGCCGCTACCGCCTCCATCTGTCCACCGCCTGCGCCGACGGCCTGCGCATCGCCGTCACCCACAGCCTGCTCGGCCTCGACGAGAGCTGTCCGGCCGTGTTTCTGTCCGCCGTGCCCGACTGTCCGAGTGGTGGACACTCCGCGCTGCGCCCGCTCTACGAGGCGAGCGCGCACCGCTACTCCGGACCGGCTGCCGCGCCGGTGCTCAGCGACGACTGGTCCGGCCGGATCGTCAGCACCCACGCCCCCGACATCATGCGCGACCTCGCCCGGCACTTCGGCGAGGGCGGGCCCCAGCTGTACCCGTGCGGCGCCGAGTCGGAGATCGAGGCCGTCGAGCGGCTGTGCGCGGAAGGCATCGAGGACGCGGCGCAGCGTGCCGGCGCGGCCGGTGTCGAGCAGGAGGAGCGCGACGAGGCGGTCGGCCGGCTGCTGGAGACGCTGGGTTCGCTGGACCGGTGGCTGGACGGCCGCGAGCACATGATCCGCGACGAACTCACCGCCGCCGACGTCGAGTTGTGGGTGTCGCTGGTGCAGCTCGACACCGTGCACCGCAACCACCTGGACGCCGCCGCCGTGCAGCGCATCGCCGACCACCCGCACCTGTGGGCCTACGCCCGCCGGCTGGCCGCCCACCCGGCCTTCGGCACCCACCTCGACCTCGACGGCATCGCCCGCCGTCACCACGCCCACTGCCGGGGCCTGGAGGCCGCCGGCGCGGCTGTCCAGATCCTGGACTGGGCGGCCCACGCGGCGGACGGAACGGGAGCTTGCCGCAGCTGAGAGGCTTCCGGGGCTGTCCACCTGGTGGACCGTCGTTGACATTCGAACAAGCACCTGACTTACTACCGCTTCAGTGATCGCGAGGCCCATCGGGGCCGGAACGGCAACGGTGACGGACATGTACGCAGCTTCGAGGACGGCCACGTGCCGCTTCCACGGCTGCGTACTGCCGTACGCGAAGCCGCTCGTCGAGAACCGCGCCGTCGATCTTCTGCGCGTCAACAGCGCACTGTGTACCGCACCGGGCTGTGCCCGCTGTCGAGGCTGACGACTTCGCCCAAGAGTTTCCCAGCTCTTCCCGTTGGTCATTCCAGCCCCCGGTCCGTGCGTTCCTCGCCGTGAGCGTCTCTTCCGTCACGCCCAGGTGCCGCGGTCCGGGGTGTTCCCTCTCCCGCCGGAGCCCTCCATGACTGAACCCCCAGGCGCCACCGTGTCCCTGGCCGACGCCCCGTCCACCGACGTCCCGTCAAAACCCCTGACAGCACAGCGAGTTCAGCCGCTGCGCCGGCCCGGCCGGTGGATCGTCACCCTGGTCGTTCTGGTGCTGGTCGCCCAGGTCGTCCACGGCCTGGCGACCAACCCCTTCTACCAGTGGGACCGATTCGGCTACTGGTTCCTGCGCCCGACGATCCTCGACGGACTCGTCATCACCCTCGAAGTGGCCGCCCTGAGCGCGGTGTTGGGCCTCCTCGGCGGCATCCTGCTCGCCCTGGCCCGGCTCTCCAGGAGCCCCGTGCTGCGCGCGACGAGCTGGACCTATGTGTGGGCACTGCGCTCGATCCCGCTCATCGTCGTGCTGATCTTCCTCTACAACTTCAGCGCCCTGTACCAGACACTCAGTATCGGCGTCCCCTTCGGCCCCGCCTTCTTCTCCTTCGACGAGTCGAAGCTGGCCACCGACATGGCCGTCGCCGTCGTCGGCCTCAGCCTCAACGAGGCGGCCTACGCGGCGGAAGTGGTCCGCGGTGGCATCCTCTCCGTCGACCAGGGCCAGCACGAGGCGGCCTCCGCCCTCGGCCTCCCCAAGGGCTACCAGTTCCGCAGAATCGTCTTCCCGCAGGCGCTGCGCTCCATCACCCCGAACTACGTCAACCAGCTGATCGGCCTGATCAAGAGCACCTCACTGGTCTTCTACGTCTCGCTGCTCGACCTGTTCGGCTCCGCGCAGACGATGGGCTCCACCTACCCCGGCGACATCGTGCCGCTGCTCCTGGTCGTCACCGTCTGGTACCTGATCCTCACCAGCGTCGTGTCCGTCATCCAGTTCTACGTCGAGCGGCACTACGCCCGGGGCGCCACCCGCTCCCTGCCGCCGACCCCGATCCAGAAACTCCGCACGGGTGTCACCGCCCTGCGGGCCCGCATCCGCAGGGAGGCCGCCGTATGACCGCGAACACCGTCGAACCGCTGGCGGACATCACACCCGCCGCCGTAGAGGTGCACGACGTGCACAAGTGGTACGGCGCGCACCGGGTGTTGGACGGCGTCGACCTGACCGTACGGCCCGGCGAGGTCACCGTGATCCTCGGCCCGTCCGGCTCCGGCAAATCCACGCTGCTGCGGGTCATCAACCACCTGGAGAAGCCCGAGATCGGCTACGTCAGCGTCAACGGCGAGCTGATCGGAGTACGGCAACAGGGCGGACGGCTCAAGGAGTTGAGCGAGCGGGCCATCCTCGCGCAGCGCAGCCGGATCGGGTTCGTCTTCCAGAACTTCAACCTCTTCCCGCACCTGACCGTCCTCGACAACGTCGCCGCCGCCCCGGTCGCCACCGGCAGGCTCGGCAAGCCCGAAGCCCTGGACCTGGCAAGGGAGTTGCTCGGCCGCGTCGGGCTCGCCGAGAAGACCGGCGCCTACCCGAGGCAGCTCTCCGGCGGCCAGCAGCAGCGCGTGGCCATCGCGCGCGCCCTCGCCCTGCGCCCCGGCGTCATCCTCTTCGACGAGCCCACCTCCGCCCTCGACCCCGAACTCGTCGGCGAAGTCCTCGCCGTCATCAAGGACTTGGCGACCAGCGGCACCACCCTCGTCATCGTCACCCACGAGATCGGCTTCGCCCGCGAGGTCGCCGACCGGGTCGTCTTCATCGACGGCGGAAAGATCGTCGAGCAAGGACCGCCCCACGAGGTCCTCGACAAGCCACAGCACGAACGGACAAGGGACTTCCTCAGCAAGGTCCTCTGAGCCCCACTCGCACGTGCCGCTTCAGAAGCCCGCACTTCCACCTTCAGCAGCCCTCAACACCGAGCCTAGGAACAGCCATGCCCACTCCCAGCCTTCGCGGCAGAATCACTCGCGGCCTCACCGCGGGAACCGTCCTCGCCTCCCTCGCCGGCGGGCTCGCGGCCTGCGGCGGCGACAGCGACGCGGCCACCACCTCCGGCAGTGCCGCGTCCGGCACGGTCACCGTGGGCGCACTCTCCAACGGTGCCGCCAAGGAGGCGACGCTCAAGGTCGCCGAAGTGAAGTCGATCAGCGCCGAGTTGCCCAAGTCCGTAGCGAAGAGCGGCACGTTGGAGATCGGCGTCGGCTTCCTGCCCGCAGGGTCCCCGCCGCTCGGCTACGTCGGCTCCGACCAGAAGACCCTCACCGGCTCCGAGACCGACATCGCCCGCCTGGTCGCCGCCGTCCTCGGTCTCAAACCAGAGCTGAAGAACTCCACTTGGGAGAACCTCTTCATCGGCCTGGACAGCGGCAAGGTCGACGTCGCCTTCTCCAACGTCACCGACACCGAGGAGCGCAAGGCGAAGTACGAGTTCGCCTCCTACCGGGAGGACAACCTCGGCTTCGCGGTGAAGGCGAGCAACTCCTGGAACTTCGACGGCGATTACGAGAACCTCGCCGGCAAGACCGTCGCCGTGGGCGCGGGCACCAACCAGGAGCGGATCCTCCTGGAGTGGAAGAAGAAGCTGGCCGCCGAAGGCAAGAAGGCGCTCACCGTCAAGTACTTCCAGGACAACAACAGCACCTACCTCGCGCTGGCCTCCGGGAAGATCGACGCCTACCTCGCCCCGAACCCCTCGGTCGCCTACCAGGTCTCCTCGACCAAGGGCACGGCGAAGGCGGTCCGCAACGCCGGCACCTACTCCGGCGCCGGATCCTCCCTCCAGGGCCTGATCGCAGCCACCGCCAAGAAGGACAGCGGACTCGCCAAGCCCCTCGCGGACGCCATCAACTACCTGATCAAGAACGGGCAGTACGCCAAGTGGCTGGCCGCCTGGAACCTCTCCAACGAGGCCGTCGCCAAGTCCGAGGTCAACCCGCCCGGACTGCCGCTCAGCGACTCCTGACCCACCCTCTCCGCAAGGGGACCCCGCCGCGTCACGGCGGGGTCCCCGCCCGTACGACCAGTACCGGAGCCGTCACCCGATGTCTTCCACCGCCAGTATCGAAACCACCACCTCCACGTCCCACGTTCTGGACAACCCCGCCTGGGCCGCGCTCACCGGCCCGCACGCCCACTTCGCCGAGCGCGTCGGCCGCGCCGCCCGCTACCCCGCCGACGTGGCCGGCTTCAACGCCATCACCGACAACGACGACCCACGCGCCTGGGCCGACCTGGCCACCCTCGTCGGCCCCGGCGGCACCGCCGCGGTGCGCGGGGTGAGCGAGACCCCGGACGGCTGGGAGATCGTCCGCAGCGGACAGGGTGTCCAACTCGTGGACACCGGGCTGCGGGCGGAGCCCGACCCCGAAGCCGTACGCCTCGGCCTGGACGACGTACCCGAGATCCTCGACCTGGTCGCCCGTACCGAACCCGGCCCCTACCTGCCTCGCACCGTCGAACTGGGCACTTATCTCGGCATCCGGCACGAAGGCCGCCTGATCGCCCTGGCCGGCGAACGCCTCCACCCGCCCGGCTGGACCGAGATCAGCGCCGTGTGCACCGACCCCGCCCACCGCGGCCGGGGCCTGGCCACCCGCCTGGTCCGCGCGGTCGCCGCCGGCATCAAGGAACGCGGCGAGCATCCCTTCCTGCACGCGGCGGCCGGCAACACGAACGCCATCCGGCTGTACGAGTCGATCGGCTTCACGCTGCGCGCCCGTACGGTCTTCTCGCTCGTCCGGCACACCGGCCCGATTGCCGCCGCCGATCCGGAAGAAACGGCATAGCCGTGCCGTTGCCCCTTATGAAGCCGGATTCCGTGGAGGTGGAGCACATGTGTGGCGCGTCCATCGTCCATGTGCGTCTCACCACGCGGCCCCACATCGACCTGCTGCGCACGGCCGGCGCGCTCTGTTGCTCCTGACCCGTTGCCCCAGCCGCCGTATCCGTCATTGAACGGTCCGGCGATCTCGTACGGATCTCCAGGAAGGCACCACTGTGTCCCCAACCAGCTCCACCCCCCTGCATCTCGCCGTCGCCCTCGACGGCACCGGCTGGCACCCGGCCTCCTGGCGCGAGCCGGTGGCCCGGCCCCGGGACCTGTTCACCGCCGGGTACTGGGCCGACCTGGTCGCCGAGGCGGAGCGCGGCCTGCTCGACTTCGTGACCTTCGAGGACGGCCTCGGCCTCCAGTCCTCGCACTACGGCGAACTGGACGGGCGCACCGACCAGGTCCGCGGCCGCCTCGACGCCGTCCTCATCGCGGCCCGTATCGCACCGCTCACCAGCCACATAGGTCTGGTTCCGACGGTGGTGTCCACGCATACAGAGCCGTTCCACATATCCAAGGCGATCGCCACCCTCGACTACGTCAGCACCGGCCGCGCTGGCCTGCGCGTGCAGCTCTCCGCCCGCCCGCACGAGGCCGCCCACTTCGGTCGCCGCACCTTCCCGCCGATCAGCCTGGAGGGCCTGCGCACCGAGGCCGGACAGGAGCGCCTCGCCGAGCACTTCGACGAGGCCGCCGACTACATCGAGGTCGTGCGCCGCCTCTGGGACAGCTGGGAGGACGACGCCGAGATCCGGGACATCGCCACCGGCCGCTTCGTCGACCGCGACAAGCTGCACTACGTCGACTTCGAGGGCCGGCACTTCAGCGTCAAGGGCCCCTCCATCACACCCCGGCCGCCGCAGGGCCAGCCGATCGTCAGCTCGCTGGCCCACCAGACCATCCCGTACCGGCTGGTCGCCCGCGCCACCGACGTCGGCTACGTCACGCCGCACGACACCGACGACGCCCGCGCAATCGTCGCGGAGATCCGCGCCGAGCAGCAGACCGCGGGCCGCGCCGACGAACTCCTGCACATCTTCGGCGACTTGGTGGTCTTCCTCGACGACGACGAGGCCACGGCGGTGGCCCGCCGCGAGCGCCTCGACGCCCTCGCGGGGGAGCCGTACACCAGTGACGCCCGCATCTTCACCGGTACGCCCGCCCAACTCGCCGACCTGCTCCAGGAGTTGCAAGCCGCAGGCCTGACCGGCTTCCGGCTGCGGCCCGCCGTCGCAGGGCACGACCTCCCGGCGATCACCCAGGGCCTGGTCCCCGAACTCCAGCGCCGGGGCGCCTTCCGCCAGGCCTACGAGGCCGACACCCTGCGCGGACTGCTGGGGCTCGCCCGCCCCGCCAACCGCTACGCCGCTGCCGCAGCCACCGCCTGAGCCGGAGGGACCGTACGACATGAGCAAGCCCCTGAAGCAGATCCACCTGGCCGCCCACTTCCCCGGCGTCAACAACACCACCGTGTGGAGCGACCCCGCGGCCGGCAGCCATATCGAGTTCAGCTCCTTCGCGCACTTCGCACGGACCGCCGAGCGCGCCAAGTTCGACTTCCTCTTCCTCGCCGAAGGGCTGCGGCTGCGCGAACAGGGCGGAAAGATCTACGACTTGGACGTCGTCGGCCGCCCCGACACCTTCACGATCCTCGCCGCGCTCGCCGCCGTCACCGAACACCTCGGCCTGACCGGCACCATCAACTCCACGTTCAACGAGCCCTACGAGGTGGCCCGCCAGTTCGCCAGCCTCGACCACCTCTCCGACGGCCGCGCGGCCTGGAACGTCGTCACCTCCTGGGACGCGTTCACCGGTGAGAACTTCCGCCGCGGCGGCTTCCTGCCGCAGGACGAGCGCTACTCCCGGGCCAAGGAGTTCCTCGCCACGACGCATGAGCTCTTCGACTCCTGGCACGGCGACGAGGTCGTCGCCGACCAGGCGACCGGCACCTTCCTGAGCGATGCCAAGGCCGGCGCCTTCGTCCACCAGGGTCAACACTTCGACATCCACGGCCAGTTCAACGTCCCGCGCTCCCCGCAGGGCCGCCCCGTGATCTTCCAGGCGGGCGACTCGGACGAGGGCCGCGAGTTCGCCGCGTCCAGCGCGGACGCCATCTTCAGCCGGTACAGCACCCTCACCGAGGGCCAGGCCTTCTACACCGACGTCAAGTCCCGCCTCGCCAAGTACGGTCGCAGGTCGGACCAGTTGCTGATCCTCCCGGCCGCGACCTTCGTCCTCGGCGACACCGACGCCGAGGCTGAGGACCTGGCGAAGGAGGTCCGCCGCCAGCAGGTCAGTGGCGCCACGGCGATCAAGCACCTGGAGTTCGTCTGGAACCGGGACCTGTCGTCCTACGACCCGGACGGCCCGCTGCCCGACATCGACCCGGACGTCAGCGACAACCACATCTCCAAGGGCCGGGCCCAAGTCCGCATGTACCGCGACCCGTTGGCGACCGCCCGCGAATGGCGTGACCGGGCGGAGGCGAACGGCTGGTCCATCCGCGACCTGGTCATCGAGACCGGCAACCGGCAGGCCTTCATCGGCTCCCCGTCCACGGTCGCGAAGACCATCAACGACTTCGTGCAGGCCGACGCCAGCGACGGCTTCATCCTCGTCCCGCACATCACCCCGACCGGCCTCGACCCGTTCGCCGACAAGGTCGTCCCGCTCCTCCAGGAACAGGGCGTCTTCCGCACCGAGTACGAGGGCCCGACCCTGCGCGACCACCTCGGCCTCGCCCACCCCGACGACGCGCGCGAGGAACGGGCGGCATCGTGAAGTTCCTCGCGATCACCCTCATCGTCCACCGCCCCGACCCGGTCACGGGCGTACAGAAGTCGACGCACGAGCGCTTTCGCGAGGTCCTCGACAACGCCCTGCTCGCCGAGGAGTTGGGCTTCGACGGCTTCGGCGTGGGGGAGCGGCACGAGCGGCCCTTCATCTCCTCCTCGCCGACGGTGGTCCTCAGTCACATCGCCGCACTCACCCGCCGCATCCGCCTCTTCACCGCCGTCACCACCCTGAGCCTGCTGGACCCGGTCCGCGCCTACGAGGACTACGCGACCCTGGACCATCTCTCCGGCGGACGCCTCGACTTGATCATCGGCAAGGGCAACGGCACCGCCCAGCGCGAGCTGTTCCACGTCACGCCCGAGGACCAGTGGGAGCGCAACGCCGAGAGCTACGAGGTGTTCCGGCAGCTCTGGCGCCAGGACAAGGTGACGGCGAAGACCCGCTTCCGCCCCGAACTGAAGGACGCGGAGGTGTGGCCGCGGCCGTACCAACACCCCATCCGGGTCTGGCACGGCAGCGCCACCAGCAAGGAGAGCGTCGACCTCGCCGCCCGCTACGGCGACCCGCTGTTCTCGGCGAACGTCACCAACCCCATAGAGCCGTATGCCGAGTTGATCCGCTACTACCGTGCGCGCTGGGAGCACTACGGCCACGACCCGGCGGACATCGCGGTGGGCGCGGGCACGGCCGGCCTCTACGTCGCTCCGACGACCCAGGAGGCGCTGGCCGTCTACCGGCCGATCTTCGAGAGCAACCTCGCCTTCCAGAAGCAGGTGGGCCTGCCGATCGTCTTCGAGACCCTGGAGGACTACGTCGAGCGCAGCTCCGCGCTCATCGGCAGCCCGCAGCAGGTCATCGACAAGGTGCACCGCTACCACGCGCAGTTCGGCCACACCGTGCTCCATCTCCACGCGGACGCCGGCGGATTGACGGATCGTCAGCACAAGGATTCGCTCGAACTGTTCCAGTCGGCCGTGACTCCCGTGCTGCGCAAGGACATTCCGGACCCGCCCTTCGACTGGGGACCGGTCCTGCCCGAGCCCGCGCCCGCCGACCGCTGAGGAGTGAGCGAGCACATGTCCATCCCTCTCGGCGTCCTCGACCTGGTCCCGATCTCCTCCGGCTCCACCGCGCCCGAAGCCCTGCGCAACTCCATCGAACTCGCCCAGCGGGCCGAGGAGTTCGGCTACACCCGCTACTGGTTCGCCGAGCACCACCTCAACCCGGGCGTCGCGGGCACGTCCCCCGCGGTGGTCCTGGCGCTGACGGCTTCCGCGACCTCCACGATCCGGCTCGGCTCAGGCGCCGTACAACTCGGCCACCGCACCGCGCTGTCCACGGTCGAGGAGTTCGGCCTGATCGACGCACTGCACCCCGGCCGCTTCGACCTGGGCCTGGGCCGCTCCGGCGGCCGACCGACGCCCCCACTCCCGACGGCGACCCCGGTCGTCGACGGCAAGGCTCCCAACGGCCTGCGCATCCCGCCCCGTTTCTCCTTCGAACGCCTCCTCGGCTCACCCAGAATCGCCCTTCAGCGCAAACTGCTTCTGCTACCCGACGCCAAGTCCCAGGACTACGGCGACCAGATCGACGACGTCCTCGCGCTGCTGGCCGGCACCTACCGTTCCCCGGAGGGCATCGAGGCGCACGTCGTGCCGGGCGAGGGTGCCGACGTCGAGGTGTGGATCCTGGGCAGCAGCGGTGGCACCAGCGCCGAGGTCGCGGGCCGCAACGGCCTTCGTTTCGCGGCGAATTACCACGTCAGCCCGGCCACCGTCCTTGAGGCGGCGGACGGTTACCGCGCCGCGTTCCAGCCCTCCGACGCCCTCGACAAGCCGTACGTCACCGTCTCCGCGGACGTCGTCGTCGCCGAGGACGACGAGACGGCACGCGAACTCGCCGCCGGCTACGGCCTGTGGGTGCGCTCCATCCGTACGGCCGAGGGCGCCATCCAGTTCCCCACCCCCGACGAGGCACGCGCCCACGTCTGGACCGACGAGGACCGCGAGCTGGTCCAGGACCGCGTCGACACCCAGTTCGTCGGCTCGCCCGGCCGGGTCGCCGACCAACTGGAACAACTCCAAGGGGCCACGGGAGCCGACGAGTTGCTCATCACGACCATCACCCACGATCACACGGACCGGGTCCGCTCGTACGAACTCCTCGCCCAGGAATGGAGCCGCCGGGGTCACTCCTCCCAGTCGAGCTGATGCTCCGGGGTCCCCACCGACCGCCCGTACGCGACGGCTTCGGCGCGGGCCGTTTCATCGCTGCGCCGGTACCGGAACACGCGACCGGCAAAGACGACCACCCTCTCGTCCCCCACCGTGAAGTCCGCGTACCAGCCGTTGGCGGGCTCCAACGCGTCCGCGAGCGCCTCGGCGATCGGGCCGGCGGCAGCATCGTCCTCGGCCTCCCACTCGACGAGTGTCCAGAGGGCGGGCTGCCCGGCGGTGGCGCTCGCGGACACGTCGATCCGCTCGACCTTACGGATGCGCAGGCCGTGCGGCGCGAACACGGCACCTGCGCGCAGGCTCTCACCGAGAACGTAACCCGTGATCATGTCCCATCTCCTTCTCGACTCCGTACGGCTCCCTGCCATGATCGATGCCATGGACGTCCGTATCGAACCCGCCGATGTCACCGACCTCCACCAGGTCCTGGCGGACCACGCACGCTACTGGGGAGAGCGTGACCTTCGCGCGCTCCATCTCACCGCGCTGGTGCAGGAGTTCGGGTCCACCTGTCTGGCCGCCCGCTCCGACGACGGCATCCGGGGGTATCTCTTCGGGTTCGTCACGCCTGATCGCCTCGGGTACGTGCACCTGGTGGCGACCCGGGACGACGCACGCGGCCTCGGCCTCGGTCGCAGCCTCTACGCGGCCTTCATCGAGGCCGCCGCACGGCAGGGCGCGGTCCGCCTCAAGGCCATCACCTCGGTCACCAACGAGGGTTCGATCGCCTTCCACCGAGCCCTCGGCTTCGACGCGCACATCGTGGAGGATTACGACGGCCCGGGCCGACCCCGCGTCGTCTTCACCCGCGAACTGCTGCCCCGCTAGCACCGCACAGGTCCAGCAGGCGACGCCCGCTCTCCCCGGCGAACCACTCCGCGTGCCCCGCGTAATACTCGTAGGCCAGCCGGGTGTTCTCCGCCGATCGCGTCACGCCGTGGAAGTAGCCCAGCTCGGAGAGCGCGAACTCGGCGTGGACCAGCGGGAGTAGTGCGGGGAGTGCCTTCGACTCAGTGGGGCTGAGTGGTCGTACGAACTGGTAGCCGTCGAGGAGCGCGAGCGCGTCCGCCTCGCGGACCGGGAAGCCGGGCTGGAGCCACTGGACGGTGTTGCGTTCGATGGCCGTGGCCAGGTCGTGGACGGCTGTCGTGCGGTCGGACATGCCGAAGTCGAGGGCTGTCGCGACCGAACCGTCCTCGTTCCAGAGGAGGTTGGAGGCGTGCCAGTCGTTGTGGGTCCAGAGAGGGGCGAGACCCGGGAGGTGCGGGGCCAGTTGCTCGTACAGCGGGAGCAGAGCGCGTCGCGTGTCCTCCCGCCAGGGGAAGTCCGCGAGCCCCTCTGCCAGTTGGGGGCGCTCCTCGACGTAGCGCTCCAGCTCCGCCCGCGGGTCGTCCGAGGCGAACACCGTGAACGACGCGACCAGCGGCTGCACTTGACGGCGCGGTGCGTCGAAGCCCTCCGCCGCCAGGTGCAGGCGGGCCAGCGCTTCGCCGGCCGCCCTCGCGTGGGCGGGGGAGCGGAACGGGGACCAGGACAGGGCGTCGCGGTAGAGGTCGGTGCCGACTCCGGCCGAGTGCACCTCGTAGGTCCACTCGCCGCGCGTCGCAGCGTCCAACACCTCGACGACCGGGGCGCCGCGCAGCCGCAGGTGTCGTAGGAAAGTGTGTTCCTCGGCCAGGCCCTCTGCCGTGCGGACGGAGGTGTGGTGGCGTTTCACGAAGAGGCGGCGGTTGGACCGTTCCACGACGGCCGCCGCTGACAGAGGGCGCGGGCTGCGCCACACCACCCGGGCCGGGCCGACGATGTCCGTGACCTCGGTGTCCGTCAGGGGTGGCCAGTCGGGTTCGACCGGGTCGGTGCCCAGGCCGTGGGCGAGGTGTGAACTCACGCTGTCCGCACCGCCGTTGTGCCGCGCAGGGCGTCCAGGACGCGGCGCTCGGTCGTCGCGAAGTCCGGGTTCGTGAAGTCGTCGGCGCCGCGTGGGCGGGCCAGCGGCACCTCGACGCGGTCGACGATCGTGGCCGGGCGGGGGGACAGGACGTGGACGGTGTCGGCGAGCAGGACCGCCTCGCGGATGTCGTGGGTGACCAGGACCACGGTCCAGCGGTGCCGCTGCCACATGCCGGCCAGCCACAGCTGCATCTCGGTGCGGGTGAGGGAGTCGAGCGCGCCGAACGGTTCGTCGAGCAGCAGGACCGGTCGCTCCAGAACAACCGTGCGCAGCAGGGCCGCTCGTTGCCGCATACCGCCGCTGAGTTGGGACGGGTAGGCCTTCTGGAAACCGTCGAGGCCGAAGTCGGGGAACAGCGCGTCGGCTCGTCGCCGTGCCTCCTTCTTCCCGACTCCCTGTGCCTCAAGGCCCAGTGCCGTGTTGTCGAGGACGGTCCGCCACGGGAAGAGGAGATCCTTCTGCGGCATGTAGGCGACCTTGCCCGACTCCACCCCGGCCGGTTCGCCCTCCACCAGGACCCGGCCGGTCGTGGGCCGGTCCAGCCCGGAGACCAGGTTGAAGAGGGTGCTCTTGCCGCTGCCGCTAGGGCCGATGACGGCCGCGAACTCGCCGGGCTCCACGGCGAGTTGGAGGCCCCGCAGAACCTCCAACCGCCCGAAGGACTTGCCGACGCCCTCGATACGAAGACTGCTCATGACGCCTTGTCCTCCTTCAACGCCCGCTCCCACGGCAGGACCAGCCGTTGCAGCAGATAGGTCGCCCCGAACAGGGCGGTGCTCAGCGCGGCCGTCACCGCGACCGCCGCGAACACCAAGTCCGTGCGGAACGCGCTCTTCTGCGCCTGCATATAGATCCCGAGGCCCGCCTCCGCGCCCGCGTACTCGGCGAAGACGGCGCCGACGACGGCGTAGGTGATGCTCACGCGCAGCCCGGCGAAGAAGTACGGCATCGCGCTCGGCACCCGGACCAGGCGGAACGTCCGCCACCTGCCCGCGCCCAGGGAGCGCAGCAGCCGCATCGCCTCGCGGTCGGTCGCCGCGAAGCCGGCGGCGAGGTTGGCGGCGAGCGGGAAGAACGTCGTCAGGGTCACCACCAGCATCTTCGGCAGCAGCCCGAAGCCGAACCAGATGATCAACAGCGGTGCCACGGCCACGATCGGGATGGTCTGCGAGGCGACGAGCAGCGGGTACAGGCCGCGGCGGGCCGCCGAGGAGAAGTCGAGGAGGACGGCGACCAGCCAGGCCGCCGCGAACGACAGCGCGAAGCCGAGCAGGGTCTCCTGGAGGGTGGGGAGCGTCTGGTCCCACAGGTCCTGGCGGTTCAACCAGCCCTGCTCCACTACCCGTGCGGGGGAGGGGAGAGTCGTGGGATCGACGCCGGCGGCGGTGACATACAGCTGCCAGCCGCCGAGGACCACGGTCAGGACGAGGAGCGGCGGCCACAACGACCGCAGGAGCGGCCTCACTTGGCGTCCGGGAGATAGGCGTTGGTGAAGAACGTCGACGCCTTCGGGGCCGACGTCAGCTTCTTGCCGTTCGCGTCGACCAGCAGGCCCGCCTTGTACTCGAAGTCCGCGAAGGCCTGCCAGCGCGCGGCGCTCTGCGTGCCGATCGAACCGTCCGTGCCCTTGTAGTACTCCTTGGCCAGCAGCGCCTCGCTCTCCTTCACCAGCTTGGTGTTGGTGAGGACGCTCTTGTTGGTGGAGATGAGCAAGTCGGCTGCCTGGGAGGGGTGTTCGGCGGCGTAGCGGTAGCCCTTGTCGACCGCGGCCAGGAACTTCTTCGCGACCTCCGGGTTCTTCTTCAGGAACTGGTCCGAGGACGCGACGAGGGTCGAGTAGATCGCCGGGAAGCCGTAGTCGGAGAGCTGGAAGTTCTTCAGCGGCTTGCCGTTCAGCTTCGCCTCCAGACCTTCCCAGGTCGGCATCGGCATCGCGAAGTCGGCCTTGCCGGCGTAAAGCGCCGCGTACGCCGAGGTGTTGAGAGTGACCTGCTTGAAGTCGCCCTTGCCGCCCGCGTTCTGGATCACCTTCTGCAGCAGCGGCTTCTCGTACGGGGCGCCGAAACCGGCGTACGTCTTGCCGTCGAGGTCCTTCGGCGAGGTGATGTCGTCGCGGTCGGCACGCACGGCGATCGTCACGTCGGTCTTCTGCGTCACCGCGTAGACGGAGGTGATGTCCTGGCCGGCCGCGCGGGCGGTGGTGACGCCCTCTTGGTACGAAATGCCGAAGTCCGCTTTGTGGTTGGCGATCAGCGTCTCGGGCGCGGTCGAACCGTAGGGCACGATCTTCACGTTGATCCCGGCGGCCTTGAACCAGCCCTTGGCCTGGGCGACATAGATGCCGGTGTGGTTGGTGTTGGGCGTCCAGTCCAGGGCGAGGGTGACGGTCGTGGTGCCGTCCTCCGTGGCGGCCGTGGAGTCGGCGGAGCAGCCGGTGACCGCGAGGAGGGCGGCCGCGGCTATGGCGGAGAGGGCGGTACGGCGATGCATGTCGGGTCCTTCGAGGGGTGGGAGGGCCGGCGGGTCGGGACGGTCACGGCCGACACAGCGCGCTGCCCACCCTCATGAAGTCGACGGCGAGACGCCGGGTCAGCGTCCGCGCCTGGCAGGCCAGGGATCTCATGTGGCCACGTCCAGCAGGCCGTTGGTGAAGGACTTCGCCCAGTCCCGGTCGTCCGGGATCGCACCGTTCTCGGCGAGCCAGTGCGCGTACGGACCCATCCGGCCCTCGTCGATCACACCCCAACGGCCGTCCGCGTCCGTCCAGGTGGGCGCGATCAGGGCCAGGGAACGGGCGATCAGCGGGCGCGGGAAGTACGGGATCACCTGCTCCAGCAACTCCAGGGTGGCGTCCGGCTCTTGGGCGGCAGCCGCATAACCGCGAGCCGTGACGGCGAGGAAGTCCCGTACCAGGGCGGGGTGTTGGGTGAGCAGGTCCTCGCTCGTGCCGAGCAGGTAGCTGTGGTAGCGCGGGGCGTCGATCTCGTCGACCGGCCAGGTCAGCCGCTGCTCCTCGGGTAGATCGCCGCGCAACGCGTCCCAGGACCAGTAGTTGCCGAAGGTGGCGTCCGCCTCGCCCGCCACGATGTCGTCCACGGTGAGTTCGCGGCTGCCCGCGTCCACGCTGATCACGGCGTCCGGGTCGCCGCCGTCGGCCGCCACCAGGTGGCGCACCATGGCCCGGCCGCGCGGGGTCGGGTTGTAGGCGATACGGCGGCCGGCCAGCTCGCGGGGACGGGTGATCCCGGTCGACGTGGTCGTCTGGATCGCCTCCAGGCCCCGGTGATTGATCGCGGATACGGCGATCAGCGGCTGGCCGTGCTCCGCGCGCCGGGCCAGCAGCCGGTTGGGCGGGAAGATCCCGAAGTCCACCTCGCCCCGGGCAAGGTACTCCAGCGTGTCCCCGCGTCCCGGATCCTGGACCACCAGCTCGACATCCAGACCGGCCTCCTCGTACCAGCGGCGGGCTCGGGCGACGTACAGACCGGCAGAATTGGGCCAGGGGTGGAAATAGTCGAGCATGACCCGTATGTGCGGCATGGGGGTACTCCGGGAGGTGCGCAGGCGTGACGGCGCCTGAAGGGAGGGGAAGGAGGAGGGGTGCGCGGAGGCGGTGGATCAGTGCGTGCGACAACAACAGGAGCGGCACGCACCGGTGTTGACCACCGGATGCTGGGGCTCGACTGCTGCAGACACGTGAACTCCTACGCGGGCGCTGAGGCGCGAGTGGTGCGGTCGGCGTCCCCATGGGGGCCGGACTCTCGACGAGCCGGTCCCAGACGCCCTCTCAGCCCAGCCGGGTAGGGGCTCCCGCGTAGATGGCCGTACGATAACCGCACTCCCCGGATTCTGTGCAAGCAGGGTCCGATATCCGAGACGGTCACGCCCGAGGGGTGAGACGCCCAGCTCGCGGGCGTACGATCGGCCGCCATGACCACCTCCCTGCTGCCCGGCCCGCTGGTCGACGACACCTGGCTCGCCGCGCATCTCGACGATCCCCGGCTGGTCGTCCTCGACGCCACCGCGCTCCTGCCCTCACCCCGCGAGGACGGTGACTACCGCTCCGCGAGCGGGCGCGGGACATGGGCCGAACGGCACCTGCCCGGGGCGCGGCACGCCGACCTGACCGGCGACCTCTCCGATCACGACGCGCCGTACCACTTCGCCGTGCCGTCCCCCGAGGCACTCTCCGCCGCACTGGCCCGGCTGGGCGTGGGGGAGGGCAGCGAGGTCGTCTCCTACGACAGCGGCGGCGGCATCTGGGCCGCGCGGCTGTGGTGGATGCTCCGGGCGATCGGGGTACCGGCGGCGGTACTGGACGGCGGTCTCGAAGCGTGGGAAACGGCCGGCCGGCCGCTGGCCTCCGGGGACGACACCGACCCGGTTCCGGCCGTCCGGCCCGTGACACCCGTCGTACGTCCGGACCTCTGGTCCGGTATCGAGGACGTGGCCGCCATCAGCCGCGGCGAGCGCCCCGGCACCCTCGTGTGCGCCCTGCCCACCGGCGGCTACGACGGCTCGGCCCCGACGCGCTACAGCCGCCGCGGTCACATCCCCGCCAGCCGCAGCCTGCCGGGCCGGGGTCTCCTCGACGCGTCCGGACACGTGCTGCCCGCCGAGGAACTCGCGGCGCGGGTCGGCGCGGTCCTCGACACCGACGACTCACCGGTCGTCCTGTACTGCGGCGGCGGCATCTCGGCGGCGGGCGCCGCACTCGCGCTCACGCTGCTCGGCCGTACGGACGTGTCGGTGTACGACGGTTCCCTGGAGGAGTGGTCCAAGGACCCTGCGCGGCCACTGGAGTTGGGGAGCTAGCGCACAAGGGCCGTGTGCGTCCCGGGAGTTGGGCAGCAGGACCCCGAACATGGCGGCGTGGCCGAGGAAACGTCTCCCTCCCCCGAAGGCGACGTTTCCTCGGCCGCTTCCCCCGGCGCCGGACAGTGGTCCGTCCGTCCGCGTGCGGCTGTACCCATGCTGTTACCAGCACATCACCGCGGTGTCCCCCGACCCCCACGTGGAGTACAGGCGCACACGGACGAAGTAGCGGCGGCCCTTGACGAGCCGAACCTTGAATGTGGCGTTATGCGGCGTGCCCCCGTCGTCCTGACCGGCGAGGAAGCGCGGTTCGCCGTCCCGTTCCTCGAAGACCACGACGACCGTGTCGCTGTCCCCGAAGGCCCCGACGGCGTACTCGCGTGTCTGTGTCGGCTCGATCGCGAAGTCGGCCTGCTCGCCCGGTCCCAGACGCAACGGCGCCGACCGGAACGGCACCAGCTCGGCCGGCCGGGGAGTGCCGACGGGCGGGTACCAGCGCAGAACGAACTCCTTGTCGGAGGGGGAGAGGCTGCCGTGCGGGTGCAGACCCGTGCGGTACTCCTCAGGCTCCAGGATCAGTCCCGACGCGAACGGGAACTCCATGACCGACTGCGGGTCCCAGACGGAGCCGCCCACCTCGTCCGGGTCGAGCTTGCGCAGGATGTTGAAGCGGGTCCTGTCCCGGCTCCAGAAGTTCGGCGGGCCCGCCAACTCGGCGTAGACGGCCTCGTCGTCCCAGTGGATACCGGCGAACGGGCTCTGGTGCTCGTGCAGCAGCCCCAGGGCGTGCCCGATCTCGTGCAGGGCCGTACCGCGCTGTCCGGGTGCGGTCAGGTCCCAGCCGAAGTTCATGGTGCGGTCGGACAGTCCGACGGTGAGCGCGTCGCGGCCGATCGTCGACCAGGAGCCGTCACCGGGCTGGAACCCGATGCGCAGCTCCGCCTCCGAACGGTCCCCCACCTCGGCGAATTCGACACCGATGCCGAGGCCCTGCCACTCACGGAAGCACTCGCGTACGACGTCCTGCTGCTCCTTGGCGCCGGCCCACGGCACCCGCCGCATCTCGCCCGTCCCGGGAACCGGGATGACGGAGGTGTCGGTGGCGGCCGCGTTGTCGGCGTCGAAGAAGTAGTAGTGCAGGACCGTCCCGTTGACCCACATGCGGCTTCCGCCGATGAGCGCACCGCGTCGCTCGGCGGTCAGTCCCGGTCCGAACTCCGGGGCCGACTGCTGCGCGAGGGAGCAGTAGCGGGTGGTCATGCGACCAGATTGCCGGTGACCGTTCCCGGGCGCCTGAGTCGAGGGCTACTCAAGTCACCCTGTATCAGGGGTGAGTAGGCGGGCTCATATCTGTGTGATGACTCTCGAACAGGACGCGAAGACCCTGGAACTGCCCTGGCCGTTCACCGGCCGGGAGGACGAACTCGATCTGATCCGCGGTTCGTTGACGGCCGGGCGGCACGGCATCGTGGTGACCGGTCCGGCCGGCCGGGGCAAGACCCGGTTGGTGACCGAGGCGGTCCGGGGCAGCGACTGTGCCAAGGTCACCGGGACGCCTGAGACCCACCGGATCCCCTTCGCCGCGTTCGCGCACCTGCTCCCCGAGAGCGTCACCCTGCACCGTGCGGTCCAACTCCTGTCCGGCGTCAGGCTGTTGCTGGTGGACGACGCCCATCTGCTCGACGACTCCTCGGCCGCGCTCGTCCACCAACTCGCCGTCCACGGCCGGACCCGGCTGGTGGTCGTGGTGGCCGACGGCCACCCGGTGCCCGGTGCGGTGTCGCGCCTGTGGACGGGCGAGCTGCTGCCGCGCCTCGCGCTGGAGCCACTGCCCCGCGAGGAGACGGCCCAATTGCTGGCCCTGGGGGCGGGCGGCCCGCTGGAACCCCTCACCGTCAACCGTCTGTACGGCCTCTGCCAAGGCGATCTACGGCTGCTGCGCGATCTGTTCGGCGCCGTGCGTGAACGCGGGCTGCTGACCCGGGCGACCGACTCCGGCGAATGGACGTGGCGCGGCCCGGTGCCGGTCACGGCGACGGTCAGCGAACGCACCGCGCAAGTCCTCGCCCGCACCGGCCCCGAAGAGCGCGAGAGCCTCGAACGCCTCGCCTTCGCCGAGCCGTTGGCGTCCTCGCTGGACGACTTCGACCTCGACGTCCTCGAACGCCTGGAGACCGAGGCCCTGATCCGCGTCGACGACCAAGGCGCCGTCCGCCTCGCCCACCCCCTGCACGGCCCCGCACTGCGCGCCGCGGCCGGCCGGCTCCGGGCCCGCCGACTGGCCCGCACCCCGGACCAGTGCACCCCGGCCCTCGCGGCCGAACGCTCCGCCCTGACCGACCGCATCGACCGCACCGACGTACGCCCGCTGCCGACGCCCGTGGGGGAGTGGCTGGTGGCGGAGGGCGCACCGGTACCGGCCGGGTACGCCGCCGTCCGCGCACGGTTCGCGCGGCTGCGGGGCGAGTTGCGTGAGGCGGCGGCCTGGGCGCGAGAGGGGTTGCGCGAGACCTCGGGCAGCCGCGCCTGCGCAGCCGAACTCGCCCTGGCCGCAGCCCAGTCGGGCGACGTGCCGGCCACCGACGAGGCCCTCGCCCACCGTCCCGCGTCCGGCGACGCGGGCAGCTGGGTGGCGGCGGCACGCGGCGATGTGGAGGCGGCCCGCGAGATCGTCGACGGCAGGTGGAGAGAGGGCGACGAGACCCGCGGCCTCACCCCCGAGGACGGCAGGCCCGCCGCGTACGTCCTCTACGACGCCGTACGCCTCGGCGCTCCCGAGCGCGTCGCCGGCCGGCTCGCCCGACTGCCCGGCGAAGGACCGGCCGTCCTCGCGAGGCACGCGGAGGCGTTGGTCGAGGGAGACGGCCCCGCGCTGGACAAGGTGGCAGGGGAGTTGGAACAGCGAGGCTTCCTGCTCTTCGCGGCCGAGGCACACGCCCAAGCGGTACGCGCCCACCGCGACCCCCGCGCCGCCCGCATGTCCCGCACCCGAGCGGTCGCCCTGGCCCGCCGCTGCCAGGGTGCCCGCACCCCGGCCCTGTCCGGCCTGGTCCTGGGCGAACTCACCGCCCGCCAGCGCCAGATCGTCACCCTCGCCGCCGCGGGCCTCAGCAACCGCCAGATCGCCGACCGCCTCACCCTCTCCATCCGCACGGTCGGCAACCACCTCTACAGCGCCTACGCCCGCCTCGGCGCGAGCGACCGCGGCGCACTCCCGTGGCTGGTGGAACTGCCCGCGGCGCAGTCGGCGTGAGGGGACAGCGACGCTGGGCCTGACCGGTGACCATCACGGCACGGGTCCGGCTCAGCCGGTCGGCACGTAACTGTCGTGCCGGTTGGGGCGGTTGCTCCGTGCGCTACACCGCCGACCGGGCCAGGCGGGGCCGGCCCGGGCGAGGATCCGTCGGTTCGGCCTGACCGGTCGAGGGGGCTGGCCAGGCCGAACCGACAGACGCGTGGGGCGGCTTCGATACGTCTGCGGGGCGCGGGTGGGCCCGAGCGGGATCGGGCAGGCTGCGCCGGACAATCCGCGCCGTGGCCGGCCCACCGCCGAAGCCGAGTCGCCCCGCTGGTTGCCCAACCGCCCGGGCTCCGCCAACTGCCGCCCGGCCTTCGGGCTCCGTTGGGCGTCCAGCCTTCCGGGCTCCGCTAACCGCCCGGTCTTCGGGCTCCGTTGGGCGTCCAGCCATCCGGGCTCCGCCAACTGTCCAGCTGCCCGGGCTCAGTCGACCGCCCGGTTCTCGGGCTCGATCGGTCACCCAGCTACCTGGGCTCCGCCGACTGCCCAGCTGCCCGGGCTCAGTCGACCGCCCGGTTCTCGGGCTCGATCGGTCACCCAGCTACCTGGGCTCCGCCGACTGCCCAGCTGCCCGGGCTCAGTCGACCGCCCGGTTCTCGGGCTCGATCGGTCACCCAGCTACCTGGGCTCCGCCGACTGCCCAGCTGCCCGGGCTCAGTCGACCGCCCGGTTCTCGGGCTCGATCGGTCACCCAGCTACCTGGGCTCCGCCGACTGCCCAGCTGCCCGGGCTCAGTCGACCGCCCGGTTCTCGGGCTCGATCGGTCACCCAGCTACCTGGGCTCCGCCGACTGC
>NZ_JBXVPZ010000011.1:0-62943 GCF_057961495.1 Streptomyces sp. P5F9
CAACAGATACGGCCCCCCGACCAACGAGGTGAGCGCCCCCACCGGAACCTCCAGCGGGGGCAGCACCGTGCGGGCAGCGAGATCGGCGGCCACCAGGATCACCGCACCGGTCAACGCCGAGCACACCAGCGGCAGCTGAGGCGTACGGGTGAGCCGCCGGGCCAACTGCGGCGCGGTCAGCGCGACGAACCCGATCGGCCCGGCCGCCCCGGTCGCCGTCGCGGCCAGCACCACCCCGAGCACGGTCACCCCGAGCCGTGTCCGGTCCACCCGCACCCCGAGCGAGGCCGCGGTGTCGGCGTCCAGCCCGAGCGGCCGCAGGGCCCGGCCCGCCCACACCAGCGCCGGCAGACACACCAGGAGTACGACGGCCAGGGGCGCCGCCTGCTCCCAGCCCCGCCCGTTGAGGGAACCGGTCAGCCACAGCTTGACTGTCTCGGCCGCCTCCAGCTCGCTGTCCGAGAGATACAGCTGAACCACGGCCGACAACGCGACCCCGATCCCAACTCCCGTCAGTACGAACCGACTTGGCTGCATCCCGTGCCGCCACGCCAGTACGTAGACGAGCGCGGCGGCCGCGAGCCCGCCGAGGACGGAGACGGCGGGCATGGCACTGGGCGAGTTGACGACCCCCGCGGACAGCGCGAGCACCGTCGCGGCGGCGGCGCCGTGCCCGACCCCGATCACGTCAGGACTGGCGAGCGGATTCCGGGTGACGGTCTGCACGAGGGCTCCGGCGAGGCCCAGGGCGACACCGACCAGCGCGCCGAGCACGATCCGGGGAACCCTCAACTCGTTGACGACGAGGTCGTACTGCCCCGATCCGGTACGCAGCGTGTGCCACACCTCGCCGGGCGAGATGTAGGTCTGCCCGCAGCAGGCGGCGGCGGTCATCGCAACGGCCAGGACGAGTACGAGAGTTGCGGCCACGACGGCTGAACGCCGGTGCAGGAGAAGGGAGACGGAGGAGTGAGGGCGCAGGACGCTGACACCAGCGGCGCTCATACGGCCGTCGCCTTCCGCCGTACCAGCACCACCAGCACCGGCACCCCCACCAACGCCGTCATCACCCCGGCCGGCACCTCGGCGGGAGAGCGCACGACCCTGCCCGCCACATCCGCCGCGACCAGCAGTGCGGCGCCGAGCAGCGCGGACAGCGGGAGCAGGGCGCGGTGGCCGCCGGAGGTGAGGCGCCGGGCCAGGTGCGGGACGGCGAGCCCCACGAACGCGATGGGACCGGCGGCGGCCACCGCGGACGCCACCAGCAGGGTCGCGCCGAGCGCCGCGCACACCCGCACGGCCCCCACTCGATGCCCCAGCGCCCGCGCGGTCTCGTCGCCGAGGGCCAGCGCGTCGAGCCCGCGCGCACAGGCGAGCACCAGCAGCGCCCCGGCCACCAGGAACGGCAGCATCTCCACGACCGTGTCGGCGTCCCGTCCGCTCAGCGAGCCGACCTGCCAGAACCGGAACTGGTCCAGGGTGGCCGAGCTGGAGGTCAGGACGACGGTCGTACCGCCCGCCGTCATCGCCGACAACGCCGTTCCCGCGAGGGCGAGTTTGACCGGCGAGGCCCCGCCCCGGCCGCGTGCGGCGATGCCGTAGACGAGGCAGGCGGCGAGGACGGCGCCGGCGAAGGCGTACCAGACGTAGCCGGTGAAACCGCTCGCGAGGCCCGTCGCGATGGCGAGGACGACGCCGGCCGCCGCGCCCTGGCTCAGGCCGAGGATGCCGGGATCGGCGAGCGGGTTGCGGGTGACGGCCTGTAGTGCGGCGCCCGCGACGCCGAGCGCCGCGCCCGCCGTCAGTCCGATCTCGGTACGGGGCAGCCGCAGCGACCGTACGACCAGCGCGTCCGGTGAACTCCCGCCGTGGAAAAGCGCGTTGAGCACCTCGGACGGGGGGATCTGGCGCGTGCCGACGGCGAGGCTGAGCAGCACGGCGGCGGCCACCGCGAGGGTGGCCGCCGGCCAGGCGAGACGTCTGACGCTCACTGCGCTGTTCCGTTGCTCGTCGCTCTGTCTCTCTACTTGCTGATGTCCTCGGCGAGTTGGAGGACGACGAGGCGCGCGGCGGTCGGGCCGGCGTTGAGGTACCAGGGGTCGTCGTCGACCTTCACGGCGTGCCCGGCCCTGACCGCGCTCATCGACTTCCAGAGCGGGCCGGCGAGCACGCTCGCCGCGTCGGTCTTGGAGGCGTCGCCCTGCACGGAGTAGAAGATCCAGTCGCCGTCGGCCTTGTCGATGCTCTCGGCGCCGATGTCCTCCGAAATCGCCTTGAACTGCTGGGACTTGGGCCGGTCGAGCCCCATGTCCACGGCGATGGAACCGGTGAAGGACGAGACACCGAACATCCGGGTCCTGCCGGGCGTGAACCGCAGCATCGACACGGAGGTCTTCGACAGCGCCTCGCCCTTCTCGCCCGCGTCCTCGACGATCCCGTCGAGCAGCTTCTGCGCCTGTTGGCCCTTGCCGATCGCGTCGCCGACGAGGAGGAGGTCGCGCTTCCAGTTGATGCCGTTGCCCGCGGTGACGACGGTCGGCGCGATCTTCGACAGCTTCGGGTAGAGGTCGCCGAGCGAGTCGTTGGCGAGGATCAGGTCGGGCTCGGCGGCGGCGAGCGTCTCCAGGTTGGGCGCCTGGCGCGTGCCCGCGTCCGTCATCGCGGCGAGCTTCGGCTTGTCGGCCGGGAAGGCGTCCGCGAGGTAGTCGGGGACGAGCCCGGCGTTGTCGGCGCGGGTGGTGGCCGTCGGGACGGTACCGAGGGAGAGCAGGTCGTCGAGCTGTCCGGTGCTGAGTACGGCGATCTTCGTGGGCTTCGACTCGATGGTCGTCTTACCCTCGAAGTGCGTGACGGTACGGGGGAAGGTGCCGTCGGTGTCGTTGTCCGAGCCCATGCCGGTCGCGAGCGTGCTGGGCGCGGCGGAGGGGCCCTCCGAGGCGCCGATCACCTTGTTCTGCGAGCCCTCGCCGGTCTTCTCGGCATCGCTGTCGGCGGAGGACGACGAACACCCGGCCAGCAACCCCCCGACGGCGGACACGGCGACCATCGCCGTGACAGCCTTCCTCTTGAACGCACGCACTGTCACTGTCTCTCCGATCGCATCCAGCCAGGTAAGGCTTACCTTAGCTTGCCGTCGGAGTAGCTTGGGCATGAGGAGGACCACACGATGACCGTGCAGCTGAACCACACCATCGTCGCCGCGCACGACAAACACACGTCGGCCCGATTCCTCGCCGACCTCCTGGGTCTCCAAGTGAGCCCGCAGTACGGCCCGTTCATCCCGGTCGCCATTCCGAACGGGGTGACCCTCGACTACATGGACCACCCCGGTTCAGGCTTCGCCGAGATCGCTCCGCAGCACTACGCGTTCCTGGTCTCGGAGGACGACTTCGACGCGATCTTCGGCCGCATCCAGGCGGCGGGCCTCACGTACTGGGCAGACCCGGCACACCGCCGCGAGGGCGAGATCAACACGAACGACGGCGGCCGGGGCGTGTACTTCGACGATCCGAACGGCCACAGCCTGGAGATCCTGACCCGGCCGTACGGCAGCGGGCTCACCGGGTGAGGAACGACTCGCCGGCCCGGTAGGACCGTACGAACACGCCGTCCACCGACGGCCGTACGGAGTGGGCACGGCCCAGCCCGGAGACATGGGCACGGCCGTCCGCCGCCACCTCGACCAGCGTGTTCTCGTCGAGGGCGACGCCGTGGGGGAGCCGGTGCCGGGCGACGGCGGCGACGAGCCGGGGCAGCGTCCCCCACTGCGCCGCGTGCGCGTCCACGGCGAACGACACCAGCCCGAGCCCGTCCCGTACGGCGATCTCGTCCAGGTCCTCGGCGGTGTCCTCCGGGCACACCGCGACGCCGTCGAGCAGCCACCCCCCCGACGACAGCCGACCGCGCGGCGAGGGCGGCCCCGGCGGAGAACCCGGCGTACGGGACACGCCGTTCGGCGAGCAGCCGCGGCAACCGGTCGAGGCAGTCCGCGAAGGCGTCCTGATAGGCGGGGGTCAGCCCACCGCACACGAGCAGCCCGTCGACGTCCGAGACCGCCCCGATGTCGAAACGCCCGCCGATCGGCACGAGCACCGGTACGGGTGTGCAGTCGCCGGCGCTCCTCAACGCGCCCTCGTAGCGGGCGAATTGACGCTCCCCGTCCCCGTCGCCCTCGTCGACGACCACGCAGGCGACGCGGGGCGCGGACCCGGCGGATGTGCCCGCGGCGCGGAGGAAGGGTTCGTAGACGACGGGGGCGGCCCATCCGCCGCCGATGAGGAAGGTGCTGGGTGCGGTGGGCTCGCTCGGCTCGGTCACGGACGCATCAAATCCCGTCCTTCCGGCGCCTGTCACACCCTTTCGCGTGTCACACCCTTTCGCGAGAGCGGTCGATGCCGCGGCCGATGCGGATCAGGCCTGGGCGGTGGGTCGTACGACGATCTCGCTCACGTCGACCGCGGCCGGTTGCCCGATGGCGAAGGCGACGGCCCGGGCGATCGCGTCGGGCGGGATCGCCAGCCGGTCCCGCATGTCCGTGATCTGTTGCCCGACCTGACTGTTCGTCGAGGCCTCGGCGAAGCCGGTGGAGATCACACCGGGGGAGACTGTGGTGACCCGCAGGGACGCGCCCGCTTCCTGGCGCAGGCCTTCGCAGATGGCACGGACCGCGAACTTGGTGCCGGCGTACACGGCCATGTTCGGTGCGACGCGGAGCCCGGCCGTCGACGCTGTGGTGACGAAGTGGCCGGAGCCCTGCGCGCGGAAGACCGGCAGCGCGGCGGCGATCCCGTGCAGCAGCCCCTTCACGTTCACGTCGACCATCTCGTCCCACTCGTCGACCCGCAGATCGTCGAGGGGCGAGATCGGGCCGGCCCCCGCGTTGCCGAACAGCACGTCGAGCCGCCCGAACCGCTCACGGGCCAGCGCGACCAGGGCGTGCAGGTCGTCGCGCCGGGTCACGTCGGTACGGATCGCTACGGCGACACCGCCCGCCTTCTCGATCCGGGCCGCCACCTCCGCCAGCCGCTCCATCCGGCGCCCGCCCAGCACCACGCGCGCACCCCGCTCGGCCAGCAGCAGTGCGGTCGCCTCACCGATGCCGGTGCCGGCACCGGTGATCGCCACGACCTTGCCGTCGATTCCGTCGATGCCATTGACTCCGTCGAATCCGGGCATGGTGGACCTCCTGGTTGCTGTTGTCCGCTCGTCCCCCTTGGCCTCAGTTTGGAATGTGCTTAGCCTGGTATCCAGACCGTGTTTATTCTGGAATCAGGACTCCCACACAGATGCCGAACCATGCGCGACAGGCGACGAAACAGCCGGACCGACGGCAGGAACTGGGCGCGTTCCTGCGCAGCCGCAGGGAACGCGTCACGCCGGACGAGGTGGGCCTCCCGTGGACCGGCCGCCGCCGCACGCCAGGCCTCCGGCGTGAGGAACTCGCCCTGCTCGCCGGAATCAGCGCGACTTGGTACACGTACCTCGAACAGGGGCGGGAGATCCGCGCCTCCGAACAGGTACTGGAGTCCCTGGCCTCGGTACTCCGCCTGAACCGGCACGAACACGACCACCTGCTCCGGCTGGCCGGTCACCACACCCCGCCGACCGACCCCGAGCCCTTCGAGCCCCTCACCACCGAGGTGGCGTCGGTGCCTCTCCTCCTGCAGCCGCACCCGGCGTACATCATCGACGGCACCTACGACGTACTCACCCACAACCAGCCCGCCGCCGACCTGTTCCCGAAGCTCACCGCGCCGACGGACCGTCCCCCGAACTTCCTGCGCTGGGTGTTCCTCGAACCCCTGGCCCGCGACGTCCTGGCCGACTGGGAACCCGAGGCGAGAGGCCTGCTGGCCCGCCTCCGCGCCCTGGCCGGCCGCCATCCCGCCGACCCGCGCTACACCCGCCTCATCGACGAACTCCACGAACACAGCCCGGAAGCCCGCTCCTGGTGGCCGCGGTACGAGGTACAGGCCCGCCACAGCGGCCGCAAACGCCTGCGCCCACCGGGCCGCACCACCCCGGTCACCTACACCTACACGGCCTTCCACCTGGCCGAACAGCCGGAACAGACGCTGGTGATCTATTTCGCGGACGCGGACACGGACACGGACACGGACACGGACGCGGACACGGAGTGACCGGCCGGCCGCGTGAAGAAGCGCAGGACCGCTCGCGACCCCGCCCGCTCAGGGGGAGTCCCGCAGTTCCTCCTCGATCTGCTCGATGAGGGGGTGGTCCGCGGGGTGAATCCCTCCGTAGATCTCGCGGGCCGTCCTCAGGTCGTCCTTCCAGCGCTCGGGCTGCCCGCCGGACCCCTTGAGGATCAGTGCCCTGCGGTACCGGGCCTCGGCCACATAGGGATGCTCGGCCCCGTACTTGCCGGTGTAGATCGCGATCGCGTTCGTGACCTCCGTCATCGCCGCCTCGCTGTTGCCCAGTTCGTGCAGCAGATGCGAGTAGCGGACCAGGGCGCAGGCCCGGTCGGGGTGGTCCCGGTCGCCGTTCATATGGGGTGCGGACAGCACCTCGTCGAAGATGTGCTTCGCCTCCGCGAGCAGCCGCTCCGCCTCGCGTTCCCCCGGGAACGACCGCTCACGCGCGCTGGGGGAGCGCCGGTCGCGGTTGCCCCGGAACCTCGCCGCCCGCTGCCGGAGCGTCTCGCCCAGATGAACGGACGAGGAGAGGACGACCGGATGCCCGGCCGCGTACCCGGCGCGTTCCAGGATGTCCAGGGCGGTCCGCAGGTGCCGTTCGGCTCCCTGTAGGTCGTGGGAGTCCAGCAGGGCCAGCCCCAGCGACTGGTGGACGAACGCCGTCGGGTTGCGGCGCGCGGGCTCGCTTCCTCCCGGGGTCTGCTCCAGAAGCCGCAGCGCTTCGCGGTACAGGTCCACCGACGCGGGGAGCTGCCCCTGCCGCCAGCGGACCAGACCCAGTTCGATCAGACCGTCGGCGATCTTCAGCGGGTTGGGCTCGTCCAGCCGTCGCAGGCGCAGCAGCGTCTCGGCCGCGGCCTCGGACGCCCCTTCGAAGTCGCCGAGTTCCCGCAGTACGCGCCCGAGCTGCATCCGGCTCTCCTGCGTGCGCGGCTCGCGCTCGCCGTCGATGCGGAGGCGGATCGCGAGTGCCTCCTCGGCGAACGTCCGGGCTTCGAGCAGTTCGGCACTCAGCAACTTGAGCCGGCTGAGCGACACCAGGGTGTTGGCGACCGGCGAGGTGTTGCGGCCCCCCAGTCGTACGCGCTGCGCAAGGGCGTCCGTCAGCAGCCGCTCCGCCTCCGCGCGGTCGCTCTGCACCCGGAAGTACTCGCCCATGCCCTGCAACAGATCCGAGGTGTTCGCGTCGACGACACCGAGCTCCCGGCAGTGGTCCAGCACGGCCCGGGCGTGCGGGAGCAGCTCGACACACTGCGGCCAGGTCCCCTCCCGGTCCGGGTCCTGCGGGAACCACCCGTTGACCAGGTACGCAGCGGCCTTCGCGTTCTGCGTCTGCTCCGCGACGGACATCTCCTTGCGGATCACCGCCTGCACCTGCGCGTGCATCACGAGCTTCGCCTCGCCGGTCAGCAGCGAGGAGTTCCTCGCGGTCTCCCTGATGCGGCGGCCCCGCGCCGGGTCCGCCACCTCGGCGTGCAGCCGCTCCGGCAGCAGATCGGTGCGACCCCTGGCGGCCTCGAAGAAGTAACCGGGGATGCCCTGCGGTGCCAGGAAGGCGCACAGACGCAGGAGCAGCCCCACGACCTCGTCCTTCTCCTCCGCCTGCTTGAAGGAGAGGATCCAGGCGGGGGCACCGCTGCGGCTCGTCTCCGGATGGATGGACGGAACCAGCTGCGAGCGGATCTCCAGTGCCCGCAGATACCCCTCGATGTCGGGATCGTCGCGCAGCGACGCGGCCGCGGACTCCAGCGCGAGAGGCAGCCGGCCCAGCTGGTCGACGATCCTCGCCAGTCCGTCCTCGTCGCCGATGCCGCTCGCGTCGCTGAGGAAGGCCACGGCCTCCTCGGTGGTGAACGCCTCCAGTGCGATGCGATGGCGCGGCGCGCTCCGCTGCCACACGGGGTTGACCGAGGTGATCAGGACCTGGCCGCCGTCCCCGGCGTCCGGCAGCAACTGGCGGATGGCGGAGTCGTCCTCGGCCCCGTCGTAGATCAGCAGCGCTCTGGTCCTGGGCAGCTCGTTGGACAGCAGCTCCTGGAGGGTCTGTTCGGGGTCCCGGTCGTCGTGCTGCGCCGTGCTGCCCGCGGGCTGGTCACGGGCCGTGTGGAGCCGGTGCGCGAGATCGAGAAGGCTCGCGCGGGCGGTCGGCGCGTGCGCGGCCTCCACCCGCCAGATGACGTCGAAGAGGTCCTCGTACCTGCGGGCGTACTCCAGCGCCAGGCGGGTCTTGCCGATCCCGCTGAGCCCGTGGATCGCGCATGTCCGTGCGTCGCGCGAGACATTGACCGTGCCGAGGACCTCACGCAACAGGGCCAGTTCCTTGCGGCGGGCCGTGAAGTGGGAGGCCTCGCGCCGGTCGAAGTTGCTGATCAGCGGGCCCCTCGCCGGATAGCGCGGTTCGACCTCGCCGACGATGTGGGGGGCCGTGTACGCCGGGAGCGGCACCGCGCCCGCCTGGTGCAGGCGGGTGTCGACGGTGGCGGCCGCGTCGTCGGCGTCGCGCCCGGCCAGCGTCAGCACCTCGCAGCCGGCCCAGCGCGTCAACGGCGGGTCGTGGTGCGCCGTCACCAGAACGAGGGCGGATCTGCCGCGGCTCCGGGTGATGCGACTCAGCCCCGGATGGTGATTCAGGTCGTCCAACATCCGGGAGACAATGATCAGTTCATGATCGGGGGCCACCTCGGGAGGCGGCGGCACCGGGTGCTCCGCGGTCGCCCACGGCCGGGTGGAGGTCAGATACCCGCTGCGCCGTAATCGCCAGGCCAGCCAGTGCGCCCACGGTTCGTCACCGTGGGGATGACTGATCAGCACCTGCGGCGGCAGCCCTTCGGCCTGTTTCTGGAAGGCGCGCCCGGTGTAGGCGCCGAGGCCGGTCCCCAGGGCCAGCAGGCAGATCACCAGGAACTGCCATCCGCCTTCGACGAACCTGACCCCGGCGAGCGCGCCCGCGGCGATGGCGGCGCCCGCGACCGCGAGCACCTGATTCAGACGTCGTGCGCCCCGACTGTTACGGCGCATGGGGTCCCCCCGCCCAACACCGTTCCCCGTTTGGAACAACAAGTATGAGGCGAGAAGCGGCTCTTGACGCCTCCGTTGCGCAAACCTCCTGCGAACGTCCGGCGTGGCCCCGCATGATGGCTGTCGCGTCGGCGAGCCGTTATCGTGATTCACCATCAAGTGGCTGTCTCAGGTGTTTTTCCGGACGTTCTCCCTCGCCGTTTCGGGAGGATGCGACGCATGCTCGACGGGCCGAGCCGGCACCGGCGCAGCTGGCCTCGCAGCGTTGTGGAAAGGTGCCACCAGTGATCGACTCCGCCTCCCTCCCGCCGGGCCGCCAGCCGTTCCTGGACGACTCGGTGGTCTGCCTGGCCGCGCCGTCGTTCGCGCTGTCGCCCCGGGACGGCCAGCTGCGGGGCAGCGGCGTCGACGGCTTCTACGACCAGGACCGAAGGCTCCTGCACACCCTGCGGCTGCTCGTCGACGACCAGGAACCGGAACACGTCGCGCATCGCCCCGAGGGCTCCCGGGAGGCGTTCTTCCAGGCGATGTGCAGGTCGTCCGAGGACCCGACCTCCGCCCCCTGGCTGCTGGTCGCGCGGGACCGCACGGTCACGCGTCCCGATGTCGCGGAGTCGGGTGACGTCGTCCTGCTGCAGAACGTCGGACCCGAGGCGGCGCGGTTCACCGTCTCGGTGCTGGCCGCCACCGACCTCGCCGACGTGGCCACGATCAAGGCGGGGTACCCGGCCGCCGACGTCCCCTGCGAACACGGCGAAGGCATCGTCCCTGCGGTGCGCTGGCACAGCCCGCACGACAACAGCGAGGTCGTGCTGCGGGCCGAGCCCGTTCCGCCGCACGACGGCGGGCCCGCACCGAAGATCACGCTGGACGACCACCGGCCGGGACGGGCGGAGTTCCGCTGGGAGCTGCGGCTGAAGCCGGGTGAGGAGTGGTCCGTACGACTGCTCGTGCAGGGCAAGACCACGACGGTGGCGGGCTACCCGGTACCGCCGCGGCAGCCCGCTCCGTGGGGGCGGGTCGAGGTGACCGGGCACGAGCACATGGCCGCTCTGCTCACGAGGGGGCTGGCCGACCTGGAGGCGTTGCGGCTGGCCGAGCCGACCGCTTCCGCCGACGAGCCCGAGAACCAGTTCGTGGCCGCCGGATGCCCGTGGTTCCTCGGCCTGTTCGGCCGTGACAGCATCTGGGCGGCCCGCATGATGCTGCCGTTCGGAACCGGGCTCGCCCGCGGCACACTCCGGGCGCTGGCCGGCCGTCAGGGAAGGCGCCACGACGCGTTCACGGACGAGGCCCCCGGACGGATCCTGCACGAGCTGCGGCCGACCGAGACCCGGCACGGCGACGGCATGGTGCTCCCGGCGCGCTACTACGCGTCCGTGGACGCCACTCCGCTCTTCGTCGTCCTCCTGCACGAGGCCTGGAAGTGGGGTCTCCCCGAGGACGAGGTGAGGCGCCTCATGCCGCACGCCCGGGCGGCGATGGAGTGGGTCGCGGACACCCTGGGCCCCGACGACCTGATCAGCTACGGCAGGGGCAGGGCCGACGGTCTTCTGCACCAGGGCTGGAAGGACTCCCCCGACGCGATCCGTGACGCCGAGGGACGCCGCGTCGATCCGCCCATCGCCCTGTGCGAGGTGCAGGGGTACGCGTACCGGGCCGCCGTCGGTTTCGGTGAACTCCTCACCGCGATCGAGGGCGAGAAGGAGCAGGCCGAGCTGTGGGGGGAGCGGGCGGCCCGCCTGCGCGCCGCCTTCCAGCGGTCCTTCTGGGTCGAGGAGCCGGACGGCCGACGCTATCCGGCCATCGCCGTCGACGGCACCGGACGTCCCGTCACCGGCAGGGCCTCCAACATGGGGCACCTGCTGAACTCCGGCCTCCTCCAAGGGGAGGAGGAACACCGGGCGGTGGCCGAGGCGCTCATGTCGGACGGACTGCGGACACCCTGGGGGATCCGCACCCGTTCCGCGCACCTGGCCGGATTCAATCCGTTCAGCTATCACGGCGGATCGGTCTGGGCGCACGACTCCGCCATCGCCGTGCACGGGCTCGCCGCCACGGGATTCGTCGACGAGGCCGCCACCCTGCTCGGCGGGATGCTCGACGCGGCCCGGCATTTCGACTACCGGTTGCCCGAGCTCTACGCGGTCTACCCGAACTCCCGGTTCGGCCGGCCGGCCCCGTATCCACCCTCCTGCCGACCGCAGGCCTGGGCGGCCGCCTCGGCGGCACTGCTCTGCTCCGCGATGCTCCGGGTGGACGCCGACGTCCCCGACCGCCGACTGACGCTACGGCCGATCGCGCCCTCACGCATGGGGCTCGAATCACCCTACGCTGTGCGGGGGTTGAGGCTCGGCGAGCGATCCGTCGACGTGACCGTCGACCTCCACGGCGGCGCGGAGGTACGGGGCATCGACACCGAGGAGTGGCGCATCGACGCCGGAGGTTCCTGCACGACCTGAGGCAGAGCGGTCCCCGAGGAGAGGGAGACACGTGGTACGTGGCGGGCGGGCGGACATCCGGCGTTCCATAGCCCTCGTGCACTGGGCCTTTCCGCCCACGGTCGGCGGCGTCGAATCCCATCTGGCCGACTACGCCGCCTCGTTGGCGCGGCAGGGACACCGGGTGACCGTGCTGACCGGCGAGCCGCGGCCGCAGGCGGTCGACCAGGTCGAGATCCTCAGCCATCGCCTGTTACGGCTGACCGAGTACCGCGCCGGCACTCCGGGCGGGACCCGCGGCGGGCGGAGCTGGGTGACGCCCGCCGAGGAGCGCCAGGCCGCCGAGCTGCACGCGTGGCTCGCGCGGGTGGTGGACACCCGCGGGATCGAGCTCGTGCACGGCCACAACCTGCACCACTTCTCCCCGGTACCGGCCCTGGCGCTCAGCCGGCTCAGGGAACGCACGGGTACGCCGCTGCTGCACACGTACCACAGCATCTGGCCCGAGGACCCGTGGACCGCCCAGTTCTGCGGTTCCTGGGACGGCCATTTCGTGGTCTCGGAATACCTCGCGTTCGCCTGCCGGACGCACCTCGGCATCCGCGCCCGCCGCGTCTATCTGGGCATCGCCACCGGCCGGTTCCGCGATCTGCCGCCGGCCCGGGACGACGGTCCCCGTACCGTCCTGCTGCCGGCCCGCCTCATCCCGGACAAGGGTGCGGAGCTGGCGGTCCGCATGATCGGCGCCCTCAGACAGAACGGGCTGTCCGTCCGCCTCGTCCTGACCAGCCCGCACGAAGTCGTGGACTGGCACGAGGAACAGCAGGGCTTCCTCGTACGGCTCAACCGGCTGATCGACGATCTGCGACTGCGGTCCCACGTGGACCTGGTGCCCGCGCCCAAGGAGAAGATGCCGGGCCTCTACGCCCGGTCCCACGTCGTCGTCTATCCCTCGGACTACCCGGAGCCGCTGGGGCTCGCTCCCCTGGAAGCGATGTCCGCCGGTCGACCCGTCGTCGTCACCGCCACCGGGGGCCTGCCGGAAACCGTCGTCCACGGCCGGACCGGATACGTGGTGACACCCGGGGACCTCGGTCAACTCAGCGACCGCGTACGGAACTTGCTCCTGGACCCGGACCTCTCCCACCGGCTCGGCCAGGAAGGGCGCAGACACGTCGAGCGCCAGTTCAACCTCCAGACCTACGTCGACAAGATGTCCGCGCAGTACTCGGCCCTCATGAAGGACAGCGTCGAAGGCCTGTCGCAGAGCGGCTGACGACGGCACGCGAGGCGCCGACCCCGTTGCGCGGAAAGGCATTTCGTGGCTCCTCCGCATGGTCGTTACGGTCGGATCCATGGAGCCGAATCCGTGGAATTTCCCGACAGCCGAAGAACTCTCCGCCGCCCTGCGCGCCGGTGACGTGTCCTCGGCTGAACTGACCGACGAGGCGATCACCCGTATCGAGCGGCACGACAAGGAGATCAACGCGATCTGCGTGCCGGACTTCGACCGCGCCCGGGCCGCCGCACGCGCCGCCGACGAGACCCGCGCCCGCGGCGAGGACCGGCCTCTGCTCGGCATCCCGGTGACGGTCAAGGAGTCGTACGACATCGCCGGCCTGCCCACGACCTGGGGCATGCCCGCGCACCGGACGTACGTACCCGCCGAGGACGCGGTGCAGGTGTCCCGGCTCAGGGCCGCGGGCGCGGTGGTCCTCGGAAAGACCAACGTGCCGTTCGGGCT
This sequence comes from Streptomyces sp. P5F9, assembly GCF_057961495.1. Classification (NCBI taxonomy): domain Bacteria; kingdom Bacillati; phylum Actinomycetota; class Actinomycetes; order Kitasatosporales; family Streptomycetaceae; genus Streptomyces; species Streptomyces sp. P5F9. Next base: position 13,359 of record NZ_JBXVPZ010000011.1, read on the forward strand.
GCAGGACATACAGAGCTTCAACGAGATCCACGGCACCACCAACAACCCCTGGGACCACGCCCGTACGTCGGGCGGATCCTCCGGCGGATCGGCGGCGGCCCTGGCGTCCGGGTTCGGTGCGCTGTCCATCGGGTCCGACCTCGCCGGTTCGCTGCGCACCCCCGCGCATTTCTGCGGTGTCTACGCGCACAAGCCGACCCTCGGGCTGGCGGCTATCCGCGGCATGGTCCCGCCGACCACGCCGGCGCTCCCGGTCGAGTCCGACCTCGCCGTCGTCGGCCCGATGGCGCGCACCGCCCGCGACCTCGCCCTCCTGCTCGACGTCATGGCCGGACCCGACCCGCTGACCCTCGGCGTGGCGTACGACGTGACGCCGCCGCCCGCGCGCCACGAGCGGCTCGGCGACTTCCGGGTCCTGGTCCTCGACGAGCATCCGCTCGTCCCGACGGGCTCCGCGGTGCGGGCGGGCGTGCACCGGGTGGCCGACGCGCTCGCCGACGCCGGTGCCCGCGTCGAACGGCACACGCCACTGCTGCCCGATCTCACCGAAGCGGCGCTGCTCTACACGCAGTTGCTGTTCTCGGGCTCCGTCGCACGGTTCCCCGTCGAGGAGTACGAGCACCTTCGCACCCGCGCCGCGGGACTGAGCCCGGACGACCGCAGCCTCGACGCGGCACGGCTGCGCGGCATGGTGCTCAGTCACCGGGACTGGATGGAGGTGAACAACCGCCGGGAGCTGCACCGGCACGGCTGGCGGAGGCTCTTCGGCGCGTTCGACGCCGTGGTGTGCCCCGTGACGCCCACGCCCGCGTTCCCGCACGACCACAACCCCGATCCGCTGGCACGCCGGCTCGACATCGACGGCGTGGCGCACCCGTACTTCGACCAGCTCGTCTGGGCCGGCCTGGCCACCATGCCCGGGCTGCCCGCCACGGCCGTACCGGCGGGGCGGTCGCCCGAAGGTCTGCCAGTGGGGGTGCAGATCGTCGGCCCGATGTTCGAGGACCGGACCCCGCTGCGGCTGGCCGAACTGTTGGAGGAGAGGATCGGCGGCTTCCGGGCCCCGGGGCAGGGCGCACAGGGGGATCCGGCGGGCCAGGAGGAACAGGTCGTCGTGGAATCGCGCGGACCCCTCGTGCGTTGAGCACACTGGGTGAAGGACGCCGGTGGGGTACGAGCCGGGTGACCGAACCGCCCGAGTGATCGAGCTGACGGAAATTGGAGGGTCGCGATGGCTGCGCAGACGCAGAGGGCCGTGCTGGCGGGCGGATGCTTCTGGGGGATGGAGGAGCTGGTCCGCCGGCTGCCGGGCGTGACGGCGACCCGGGTCGGCTACACCGGGGGTGATGTGCCGAACGCGACGTACCGCAACCACGGCACGCACGCGGAGGCCATCGAGATCCTCTTCGACCCGGAGCGGACCGACTACCGCGCGCTCCTGGAGTTCTTCTTCCAGATCCACGACCCGAGCACCAAGAACCGCCAGGGCAACGACATCGGCCTCAGCTACCGCTCGGCGATCTACTACGTCGACGACGAGCAGAAGCGCGTAGCCGAGGACACGATCGCGGACGTGGACGCGTCGGGCCTGTGGCCGGGCAAGGTCGTCACCGAGGTGGAGCCGGTCGGCCCCTTCTGGGAGGCCGAGCCCGAGCACCAGGACTACCTCCAGCGGTACCCGGACGGCTACACCTGCCACTTCCCGCGGCCGGGGTGGCGACTGCCGGCTCGCACGGAGAGCTGACAGCGGGGCGAGCGGTACATCATCCAGAGGCGTGCGCCCCCTTCCTTCGGCGGAAGGGGGCGCACGTGCTGTCTAGCGGGTGGTGCCGTTCGTGCCGTTCTTGGCGAACGTCCACACCGCACGGCTGCCGGGGCCGACGGTGAGGGTGGAGTTGCCGATCTGCTCCACGTGCCGGTCCTTCACGGGCCGGTTGAGTGACATGTCGACCTGCTCGTATCCCGCTTGCTCGCGGGGTACGACGTCGAACCGGATCGTGGTGCCGCCGCCCTCCGCGACGACCCCGCCGCCCGCGACCGTCCGGACGGTGAACCCGCCGGCCCGCAGCAGCGGCACGGTGTCGGCGAGGTCACCCGGGGTGATTGCGATCCGGACGGCGGTCACGTCCCGCATGAGGTGGGTGCGGTAGTCGTCGGAGAGGTAGCGCTCCCGGCCGACGTCACCGGGGAAACTCGGCGGCTCGGTGTTGCCGCGCGGGTCGGCGAAGTACTCCGGCCGGTACTCCATCCCCCAGGCGTCGAAGGCGTCGTACTCAAGGGTCGTGAGGACCGCGTCGAACCACGGCACGGGCACACCGTCACCGAAGTCCCGGGTCTGGAGGAAGTCGACGGGTTCGGTGACCCCCTCGTCCTTCAGCCGTTCCTTGACTGTCGCCAGGTCGCCCTCGCGTTCGACCGAGAGGCCGAGTCCGGCGGAGCCGAGGGTGCCGTCCTGACCGGGGACGTCACCGACTCCGAACAGTTCCAGGTAGGTCTCGCGGCCCATCAGATAGCGGCCGGTCCAGGTCTCTCCGCCGCTACCGGTCGTGGTGCGGACCTGGAAGTTGGCGAACTCCCGCAGGTAGTCGGAGTGCTCGATGGCGTCGGCGGTCTCCCGGTCGAGGACTCCGAAGGAGTGGTTGTAGAACAGCAGCTGCCGATCGTACGAGCCGCCCGAGCCCCGGGTCCCCTCGGCCTGTGCCGTCCCCACCCCACCCCCGATCGCTCCGGCGAGAGCCACAGCGAGCACGATGATCATCCGTAGTGTGCGACGAATCAGCATGTGCGGGATCGTAGGGCGGGGAGAGCGCGGCCGCCGGTCTTTCTGAACGAGGCCGAAATGCTTGACACGGCGAGCGGGAAGAACGGCGACTGCAACAGGCTCTCGTCAGGCTCTCGTCCCGGACACCCAGCCGGTGCCCAACTCACGGCGGAGCGCCTGGTACCACTCGCTCGGCCTTGCCGGCTCGCAGGGGGTAGCCGTAGGGGCTGTCCATGTCGTCCGGCCATGTCGTCCGTCCATGTCGTCCGGCCACAGCGGAACGTCCACGCCGGCCTCGAAGAAGAAGCGCAAGTGATGAACCACGCCGCACCCTCTCACGACACCCGCGGAGTCCTCGGCGTACGTCTGGCAGGCGGTGCTCATGGTGGTCAGGCCTGGTGCGGGACGGGAGCCGCGCCGACCCAACGGCGATAGGCGTCACCGTCGACATTGCCGCCGCACACGATGGTGACCACATGCCGGCCGGCGAAACGGTCACGGTCTTCCAGGATCGCCGCGATGCCGAGCGCGGCCGACGGTTCGACGACGAGGCCGGCGTGGTCGAGGAGCATGCGCATACCGGTGATGATCGACGCCTCCTGGACGAGGACGGCGTCGTCGGCGACCAGGAGGAGATCGTCCAGGACGGCCGGGATGGGGCGCCGGCCGGCGACGCCGTCGGCGATGGTGTCGGTCGACCCGGTGGTGACGACGCGCCGCGCGCGCCACGAGCGCGTCATCGCCGGCGCGCCCAACGGCTGGACACAGATCACCTCGACACCGGGCGCCAAGGCCTTCAGCACATGCCCCACGCCGGTGGCGAGCGCCCCACCGCCGAGAGCGACCAGGACGGCGTCGAACGGCGTCGCGGTGTCGAACGGCGTCGCGGTTTTGAATGGCGGTGCGGTATTGAACGGCGGTGAGGTGTCGGCCAGTTCGGCCAGTTCGGCCAGTTCCGCCTGTCGTTCTGTTTGTTCTGTCAGTCCCAGAAGTTCCAGGCCAATGGTTGCCGCGCCCTCGCAGGTCTCGATGTCCAGGCTGTCCTCGACCAGCCGGATGCCGTCGTACCGCGCGATCTCCGCAGCCCGCTCGCGCGCCAACTCGTGGTCGCCGTCCACCAGTTCCATCCCGGCGCCCAACGCGCGGATGCGATCCAGCTTGGCCGCCGTCGCGAAACGGGACGCTACGACGGTCACGTCGAGCCCCCGGCCACGACCGGACCAGGCGAGGGCCTGGCCGAGGTTGCCCGCACTGGCGCACACCACGGCCCGCGGACCACGCTCGGCGAGCAGACTCGCGACCACCTCGGTGCCGCGCCCCTTGAAACTGCGGACCGGGTTCGCCGTTTCGAGCTTGACGCTCACCGCACACCCGAGACCGGGCTCCAACGCCTCACAGCGATACAGCGGAGTGCCGAGAAACACCGGGTCGATCACCCGGCGAGCGGCCCGGATCCGACCGGTGTCGAGACGCGTCTGCTGCACGACAGGGGAGCGTAGCGGCACCGGCGCTGTGACGGTTTGTCCGTCAGAGGCCTGGTCGTCTCTCGTGGGCGAGCGGTGTCACGTCGCGGATACCGACCGTCCACTCGTCCGCGTAGCGGCGCACGGCCTCATCGGACAGACCGAGCTGCAGGGCACGGTAGGGCAGCGGCCGCAGGCGCAGATCCCGCTCGGGGTCCCACTGCACGCGAGCGGGCGCACGCTTCAACTGACGCTGCCAGGCGGCTCGGTCGGGATGCACCCCGCCGACATGACTCGACAGGCACGCGCGTCGCAGCGCCCACTCGAAGCCATCGCGGGTGATCTCGACAGCCAGGACAGTCTCCTGGCCCGCTTTCGCACCCCAGCCGCAGCGGTACATCATCCACAGGAACGACGGCTTGATCCATGTCAAGCCTTGCTCACAAACCCTTTGAGGTTGGCTCCGACAAAGGGTTGATCTCAGTAGTCGATGGGACGGGGCATTTCCTACCTTCGGCTGCGCATCACGTTTCGTCCGCACCATCATGAGGAACCATGAGCAGCTCGTGGCCTCAGAAGTGGAGGCGCGTCATGAGTAAGAGACCAAAGACGATCACTGTCCTATCGTGGGTCACCCTCCTCGCTGCGCTCTTTCTGCCTGCGGTGTTGCTGCGCGGCCAACTTCTGGGCACGGGTGATTCGTCACGGCTCGCAGCCGTCCTCACGTACATCGGTGTACTGGTCACTGCATCGGTGGCGCTGATTGGATACAGCATCAACCTCCAGACGGAGCGGCGACTGGGGAACGAACACGACGAGCAGCAACGACAGTTACGGCTCGACGCAGCGATGCGTGCCGGGCAACTCATCTCCCCACGTGATTCTGGGCCCGCGCACCCAGCAGCACTGGCGTCGGGGCTCTTGGCCCTCACAAGGCTTGATCAGGCGGAACTCGCGGTGGTTCTCCTTGTCGATCTGTGGTCCTGTGACCCGGATGGGAGCCAATCTGACTTTCCGAGTGGAGACGCAAGATTGCCCAGGGTCTCGCACGAAACAGCCATCCTCGTGATCGATGCGGCTCTCAGATCTGCGTCCCCCAGCGCACGACTTGTCGCCGCAGAACTGCTCTGCCGAAATGCGACCAGACTCGACACTTGCCACTCCCTGCACTGGCCCCGTGTGGTGGACGGCTGCTGGGATCCGACGTTCAGCCCAAAAACGAAACTACTGATCGTCGAAGCCTTGGTGAGAATGACCATGTCTGGTCCAGCCGAGGAAGGAGCTCTGCGATCGGTGGCGGTGCGTCTTTACGCGATCTGGGATGGGGATCCCAGCCCAGAGGTCAAAGGGTGTATCGGCAAGTTCATCGGAAAGATCATTGGACGGTTGGACGACTTCGGCGTCAAGCAATTCGTGCATGGTCCGAAGATGGAGATGGTGACCATCGAGAGCCTGCGAGCAGCTGCGAGAACCGCGGCCGACAATCCCGACGATTACCTGGCCAAGCTCTCGAACGAGCTGGGGAACGCCCTGGGTGAGTGGGCGACCTCGTGCCAGGCACAGTCGGCCAGGCATGGAGCGCTGGCGACAGCCGCAGCCTTGACTCAGTGATACGCATACGACGCCAGACCCGCATCATGCACGCTCGATCAGTGGGTCCGAGCGGCCTGGACTGTCCGATGGGCTGCGTGGAGTGGATCACTGGTGAAGTGATGTGCACTTACGGACCGCTGACGGTCGGCGCAGTCCTGGGGCCTGAGACTCACTGGCCGCACGTCTTCGCGGTGATCAGGGCTCTGGCTGGCCGTTTCGGATGGCGGCGTCCGCTTGGCCGTGGCGTTTCCCGAGCCGCCCGCAGGCGAGTTGCTGTGAGCAGGGAGGAGGTCTGTGCACGCCGCTTGATGACCCACGTTAAGCCGCGCTCATGGTCCTTTTTGAACCGGCGCAACCGTCCTGCCCTACATGGAAGGGCTGGTACTCACAGTTCGGGTGTACGTGAACGGCGTTAGCGTGTTTTTGGAGCCGAACACCGGGAGGGCCGCAGCGTGACCAAGGTGTGGTGGCTCATGCGCGGAGACGTTCGGGTCGGTGAGCTCCGCGAGTACGGGATCGACCAGCCAACGTTTTTGTGCCATTTCGTGCCCGGACCGGGCTGGGAGGGTGTCAGCGCGCTGTTCGAGGCGTGGGCGGCAGTACGGGGCCCTGACCCGGACGGGAGTCGGCATGCGGAGGCAATCCGCCCCCTGATGGATCTGGCACTGACCCTGCACCCCTCGGACGAGGGAGTGCCCCTGGGTTGCTTCAGAGACTGCATCCTGCGCATCGATGGGGACATGGCCCGCCTCCGCTACTGACCGGCGCTGTTCGCGTCCGTCCGGGCGAGCGCTGTTAGGGTGCGGCGCCGTGAGTACGGACATCCATGGCGGCATCGAGTTTCGCCATCCCGGCGCCGGTACCGACTACTACGACGGCGAGCCCTGGGTGGCCGCCATGGATCTCTGGCCGCTGTACGACGAAACCGACTACGCGGCCTTCGGTTGTCTCTTCGGAGTACGCAACTACGCGGGCTTCCAACCGCTCGCACCGGACCGGGGTCTTCCCGCCGATCTGTCGAGCGGGATCCGCTCGCAGTTGGGTCCTTGGGTCGCACCGGGCGACCTGCACAGCGCGAGTTGGGTCAACTGGGCGGAGCTGGCTTCGATCGATCTCACGGCAACCCCGCATGAATTCATCGGCCGGCTGACGTGGCGCACGAAGGCGATGCCATCGATCCTGCATCAGCATCCGGTTTCCGACTCGCGACTGCTTGAGGCCCTGTCCGTGGTGGGTGAACCACCATTCGACCTGCGCGACGCGACGGAACGCGTGGAGTGGGTTACTGATGAACTGACCTGTACGTACGAGCCGTTGACGGTCGGCGCAGCCCTGGGGCCTGAGACTCACTGGCCGCACGTCTTCGCGGTGATGAAGGCCCTGGCAGGCCGCTTCGGCGACGAAGGTGTTCGCCTGGTCGTGGCCTTTGACTGACTGCCTGGAGCCCGCTACTCACAACGCAGGCGAACGCTGCCGGACTTCGCTCGCGAGCCACCCGCTGCACTTCAGGCGTCCATACTGGTCGCCCTCCCGATCGGGCCACCGGCAGGAGGGATGTGGTCTGTGAACGAGGCTTGATGACCCACGTCAAGCATCGTTCACAGACCTTTGGAGGTACTGCCCTCCTGGGCTTCAAGAAGCTTGTCACCGTGCTCGATCGCCCAGCGGCCGAGCGCCGCCATCGGGCCCTCGACCAAGCTCTGTCCCAAGCTGGTCAGGGCGTAATCGACGCGCGGCGGCGCCTCGGCGTGTGCGTGGCGTTCGACCAGTCCGGCGGCGAGGAGGCGGTGCAGGGAGTCGGTGAGAACCTTGTCGCTGATGCCGCCGATCGCGGTGCGCAGCTCGCGGCGTCGGCGCGGTTCGCCGCGAAGTGCCGCCAGCACAACGGGATCCCAGGTGTGGGTGAAGAGATCGGTGGCCGCGCGCAGACGGCAATCGGCGACGAAATCGTGGCAGGGGGCGTCGTGATCAGTCATCTCGCTGCCCATCGTCCTGGGTTGGTCACGTACCGATCGGTGCGTAACGCCTTACTTATCGTGCCTATCCAGCAGCCAACCACTGATGGAGAGGCAGCGACGATGCGCATCGGGATCCTGGGCACCGGGACACTTGCGGCGGCCTTGGGCGAGGGCTGGGCACGTGCAGGACATGAGGTGGCGATAGCCGGGCGGTCGCAGGTGAAGGCGGAGAAGCTCGCTGAGCGCCTGGGGCACGGCGTGCGTGCCGTCGCGCCACGTGGGGCAGTCATCAGGCGCGATGCGGTGCTCCTCGCCGTGTCATGGGACGGCGTCGAGGACATGCTGGCATTCGTGGGTGCATCCGACGGCGTGCTTGAGGGGACGCCGTTGATCGATCCCACCAACGCTGTGGCACATGGTGTCGGCACTTTGCTCACCGAACACGGCGAGTCGATGGCTGGGCGGATCGCCAGTCTTGCTCCAGGAGCCCGCGTCGTGAAGGCGTTCCATCTCTTTCCCGCCGACCAGTGGGCGAGCCCGCCCAATGCCGGCCACTCCCCTGTGACGGTGGCGATGTGCGGCGACGATGCGACGGCATTGCACGTCGTCGGTGAACTGGCCCGCGACGTCGGCGGGATCCCAGCGACTCTGGGGACGTTGGATCGCGTCCGCCAGTTGGAGGAGGTGGCGGGTTTTGTGATCGGCTTGGCTTTCGCGGGCTTCGACCCCAACTCCGCCGTCCCTCAAGTCCCCTCGGTAGACAGGCGCACCAGCTCACAGGGGTAGCCGTACCTCTCATCCGTCAGGTGACATGTCACGGATGGGGTCTGTGAGCGCGGCTTGATGATCCACGTCATCCGGTCTCGCTTCCACGCAGCCGGGAAGCGGCCCTCGCGTGCGGCGGGCAGGCCGATCTCCGGGGATACGCCTGGTAGATGGTGATCGTGGACTCCGAGTGGACCGCACGGATTCCGCGCCGCGGTTCTTCCATGGCGTACAGGGTGGGGCGCGGCGGTTCACGAAGCCACCGCTTTTCGACGGCCGTTCAGCTGCGACGGCCGTTCGTCTGTGACCGCCGTACCTCTGCGACTGCAGTTCGCTACGGCGGAGAGCGACCGGCCGCAGCACCGATTCGCGTGTCAGCTCAGCAACTCGGCTGTCCAGCCCGGTACTTCACGACCACCGCCGCTCCCGAATCGCCGGCAGTGCATACTCCGTCACCGCGCTGATGACCCCGCGGGCCACCGGCTCCGGGTCGGTCGTGGCTGAGATGGTCCACCAGGTGTCGCGGTTCGCGGGGAGGAGCCGGCCTATGCGGCTGTGCCAGGCGGCGGGGCCGTAGACGGTGTTCGGGCTGGGGCGGGCGGGGAGGTGCGGCTCGCGTCTGCGGGCCTGGGCCCAGCCGAGTTTGTCGGCCACGGTGACGTTGAGGGTGAACTCGACCTGCCCCGCCGTGTTGTGCGCGGCCTTCTGGAAGCCGATGAGTGCCCAGGTTTCGAGGTGGGGGAGTTCGTACGTCTGCCCCGAACCCTTGAAGCCGAGCGCGCGCAGCCCGGGAGCGATCCGTGCGCGCATCAGTGCGGTGAACGCCTGCTGCGCGGTGGGCGCGGAGCCGTCAGCCATCGGACGGTGTCATGACGGTCGGGCAAGATGCTTCGGTGGCGGTGAGCCTGTGCTGTCGTATGACCCATCGGTCGCAGCCGGCTGGTGAGTGGAGCAAACCGTCATCCCCGTAGGTGGGCAAGAAGTCCGTCTCCAACAGGATATGGGTGTTCCTGCGGCAACAGTCGGGCCGAGGAGTTCTGGTCGCCGCAGCCGACGAGGGCGTGGATCTCGTGAACGGGCGTTCCGCGCACCACAGTTGAGGCGAAGCGGCACAAATGGACGCAGGCACCCGATGCCCTGCTGTCGAAAGCAACATCATCGTTCCGACGGCACCCGTCCTCGCCGTGTCCCACAAGCCGGGGACGGCCAGCTCCCTCGACATCAGCTGGTACCTGCCCGGCGAAGGCACCCAGAACGAGCTGCGCACCGGCGGCACCCTCAAGCTCTACCGCTCCACCGGCGACACCCTCGGCGACGACCCCCGACTCCTCGCCACGGTGACGGCGGCCTCACCGTCGATCGAGAGCTACACGGACGAACTGCCGGCGTTCGACGGCACCACCTACACCTACGCCGCCGTGGTCACCGACGCCGCCGGCAACGTGTCCCCGATGTCGGAGCCGGTCACGGTGACCCCCGACAGCGTTCCCCCGCCCGCGCTCACCGGCCTGACCGCGACCCCGCGCGCGGACGGCATCGTGCTGAGCTGGGACACCCCCACCGAGAGCGGCCTGAGCTACGTCGCCGCCCGCGTCGTCCAGCGGCCCGACGGCAGCATCCACTACGACGCCACCGGGTGCAGCGACGCCGGGTCGACGTTCCCGGACAGGGACGTACCGAACGAGCTGCTGTGCGCGGGACCCCCGGACGGCGAGACGGTGACCTTCATGGTCGCGGCGCTCGACCGCTGGGACAACCACATCGCCTGGACCGACGCCACCACCGTCACCGTCACCGTCACCGAACCCGACAACAGGCCCGACGACGCCCGCGGCGCGCACACCGGCCCGCTCACCATCACCAACCCCGAGACCGTCGGCAGCCTCGGATACGTCCAGTGGACCTGCGACGAAGAGACCCTCTGCGGCACCATCACCGAGTACCAGCTGGACAAGTGGAACCCGTCCACCCACACCTACGAACGAGTCAGCACGGTCGCGAGCTCCAAGGGCCCCCTCTACAAGGCCTACGTGCCGCGGGTCCACGGCGACACGACGTACTTCCGGATCACCGGAGTCCTCGCCGACGGCACAACCGCCGCCGTGACGTACGGCGCCGGAGCCTACGGCTTGTCACTGTGAGGCCCGGGGGCCGTTCCCACCGCTGAGCCCCGCCCGTTCTCGCCGCCGGCTACTTCTCCGCGGAGTCCGGAGCCTGCCCGATCCCGATCGGGCAGGACACTCCGGTCCCGCCGATCCCGCAGTAGCCCGCCGGATTCTTGTCGAGGTACTGCTGGTGGTACCCCTCGGCCGGGTAGAACACCCGGCCCTCCGCCGGGAGTATCTCCGTGCTGATCGTGCCGTAGCGCGACCGCGTGAGGACCTGCTGGTAGGCCGTGCGGGATGCTTCCGCCGCGGCTGCCTGCTCGGGGGTGTGGGTGTAGATCGCCGAACGGTACTGCGTGCCCACGTCGTTGCCCTGGCGGAAGCCCTGGGTCGGGTTGTGCGACTCCCAGAACGTCTTCAGCAGCCTGTCGTACGAGATCAGCTTCGGGTCGTAGACGACACGGACCACCTCCGTGTGACCGGTCAGGCCCGAACAGACCTCCTCGTACGTGGGGTTCTCCGTGTACCCGCCCTGGTAACCGACGAGCGTCGTCCACACGCCCACCGGCAGCCGCCAGAATGTGCGCTCCGCACCCCAGAAGCAGCCCATTCCGAAGTCGGCGATCCGCAAGTGCTCCGGGTACGGGCCGAGCAACGGGCCACCGAGAACGGTGTGGCGATCGGGGACCGTGAACACCGGCTTCGGCCTGCCCTGCAAAGCCTGTGCGGGGGTGGGGAGTTGGGGCGTACGGCTGTGCAGGAACATACGATCTCCAATCGGGCCGCAACGAGGGTCCGCAGCTGCTGAACGGGCGAGCCCCGCCGAGAATTCCGCCGCCCTGTCGAGGGCGACCAGCTTCGTGTACGACCCGCTTCGTGTACGACCGCCCCGGCGCCCAGCGCTCGGCACCGGCACTCAGTGCGGCAGGCTCGCCGGACTCCCGCCGTTCGCCTCGTACCCGGCAACCGCCAGCGCCCGATAGACCGCGAACTCCGCCGCCGGGTCCGGGGACAGGGTCCAGGGAAGGGCCCCGACGTGGCCGTCGATGTGTATGAGCTGGTTCATCGCCTCGGACCAGCGTTCCGCGCGGACGAGGAAGAAGACCAGGAGATGGCGGACGTGCGCCAGCATCGGGTCGTCGGGGCGGGCCGCGTTGACGGCGAAGAGCGCGCCGTGGATCGCCTTCTCCACGACCTCGCTCTGGTAGAAGCTGTTGACCAGGTTCACCTCGGGGAGGTGCTCGAAGACCGCGAAGAGCGGCATCGCGGCGAGCAGGGAGCCCTGCGGGGCGCGCGCGGCGGCCGCCTCCGCGAACGAGTTCGCCAGCTCGCGCGACCCGTGCCATTTCTCGCACCAGTAGTGCAGCGCCGCCAGATGCGCTCCCATGTGTGCCGGCGCGCGGTCCAGGATCTTCAGCCACAGCTGCTCGAACTCCGGCTGCGGATACGTCAGTCCGCGGGCCACCGACAGCTCGACGATGTATGGGACCGGGTCGCCGGGGGAGAGGAGCGCAGCCTGTCCGCAGGCGTCCCGCGCCTCCTCCATGATGATGCGGAACTCGTCGGTCCCCCGCGTCGACGTACGCCACGCCTGCTGCACCAGGAACTCCGCGTGCACGGCCGCGCCGCCCGCGTCCTTGGGGTGTTCGAGCCGCCACACCCGCAGCCACTGCCCGCCCGGCGTCTCGCTGACCCCGCCGGGCCGCTGCTGCAGCTCCAGCGACGCGGCGCCCGCGAAGGCCTGCACACGCTGCCAACGCAGCTCACCCGTGATGTCGGTGCCGGCCAGCAGCTGCATCGCCGCGCGGTAGTCCTGCGTGCGCTGCACCAGGTCGAGGACGTCCAGCAGGTCCTGGTCGGGGCCGGGCATGCGGATGTCCAGCTCCTCCTCGCGCACGAAGCCGTAGGCCGCCGGGTCCGCGGCGTCCGGGTGGCCCGGCGAGACCTGCTCGATCGCCCCGCGCCTGCGCCGCAGGAACGGGACCAGCACGAAGCCCAGCATGACCAGCGCCATCAGGACCCAGAGAATCTCCATGCCACAAGCGAACCAGACGCGTCCGACAATTGGCCAACCCGGTCCGCCGCCCTGTGGAAAACCGCCGCCGTCCCGCTCCTAGCCCCAGGGGAACACCGCAGCCGCCCCGCCCCCGCGGCCCTGTGGAAAACCTCCGGATCGTCGTCCACCCCGCAGGCGCACTACGCTCGGGGCTCATGAGCGACAGGCACATCAGTCAGCACTTCGAAACCCTCGCGATCCACGCGGGCAACACCGCCGATCCCCTGACCGGCGCGGTCGTCCCGCCGATCTACCAGGTCTCGACCTACAAGCAGGACGGCGTCGGCGGTCTGCGCGGCGGCTACGAGTACAGCCGTAGCGCCAACCCCACCAGGACCGCCCTGGAAGAGAACCTCGCCGCCCTGGAGGGCGGCCGCCGCGGCCTCGCGTTCGCGTCCGGACTGGCGGCCGAGGACTGCCTGTTGCGTACGCTGCTCAGCCCCGGCGACCACGTCGTCATCCCGAACGACGCGTACGGCGGCACGTTCCGTCTCTTTGCGAAGGTCGTCTCCCGGTGGGGCGTCGAGTGGTCGGTCGCCGACACCAGCGACCCGGCGGCGGTACGGGCGGCCATCACCCCGAAGACGAAGGTCGTCTGGGTGGAGACCCCCTCGAACCCGCTGCTCGGCATCACCGACATCGCGGTCGTCGCGCAGATCGCCCGGGACGCGGGCGCCAAGCTCGTCGTCGACAACACCTTCGCGACGCCGTACCTCCAGCAGCCGCTGGCCCTCGGCGCGGACGTCGTCGTGCACTCCCTGACGAAGTACATGGGCGGTCACTCGGACGTGGTCGGCGGTGCGCTGATCGCGGCCGACGAGGCGCTCGGCGAGGAGCTGGCATACCACCAGAACGCGATGGGCGCGGTAGCCGGGCCCTTCGACTCCTGGCTGGTGCTGCGCGGCGCCAAGACGCTGTCGGTGCGCATGGACCGGCACAGCGAGAACGCCACCAAGATCGCCGACATGCTCACCCGGCACGCACGCGTGACGCGCGTTCTCTACCCGGGCCTCCCGGAGCACCCCGGTCACGAGGTCGCCGCCAAGCAGATGCGGGCCTTCGGCGGCATGGTCTCCTTCCAGGTCGAGGGCGGCGAGGAGGCGGCCGTCGAGGTCTGCAACCGCGCCAAGGTGTTCACGCTCGGCGAGTCCCTGGGCGGCGTCGAGTCGCTGATCGAGCACCCGGGACGCATGACGCACGCGTCCGTGGCCGGCTCGGCCCTGGAGGTCCCCGGCGACCTCGTACGCCTCTCCGTGGGCATCGAGAACGTGCAGGACCTCCTGGAGGACCTGCAGCAGGCCCTGGGCTAGAAGGGCAGCCGGTCTCACCAACCCGTCAGCGGTGGAGTCGTCTCCGAGGGCGGCTCCACCCAGGGATGGACCATCAGCGCCCATACGGTGAACGCCACGACCGCCGTCCACAGCAGCACCCACATCAGCCGCCGGGCGGCCCTGCGGCGGCGCAGCATCCGGCCGCCGCGCCGCACGACGTCCGCGTACAGCTCCGGCGGCACCTGCGGCGGAGTCCGCTCCATGATCCGTCGTACGGCCGCCTCACGTTCGGGCCTGTTCACGCGCGCGCACCCCCGCTCCACGACCTCTTGGGCGTCATGACGGCACCACCTTGGCCCCGCCCACCTTCGGTGCCGGACCGCGCGGTGGATGCAGCAGCGTCGCCGTCGCCCGCTCGCAGATCGTCCGGACCCGTTCCGTGGGCAGCCCGAGCAGTGCGGCGGCCTGTTCCTCGGCGACCCCCTCGTACAGCCTGAGGACGAGGATCAGCCGCTCCTGGGGCACGAGCGCGCCCAGTGGGCTGTCGGGGTGGGGGCGGGACCGGCCGAGACCGCCGTACTGGTGCCAGGCCGCGCGGGCGAAGCGGGTGGCCAGGTACTGGCGGGCGCGGTCGTACGGGTCCTCACCGCGCAGCCGGTCCCAGCACGCGTACGTGTGTGCCAGGGACAGCGTCAACAGGCGTCGCGCGCGCGGGTTGTCGTCCGGGGCCTCCGCGGTCAGCAGCGTGGCGGCATGCAGCAGCCGCCCTGCCGCGCCCGCGACGAACGCCTCGAACTCCCGGGCCCGGCGGGCGCCTTGGGACGCCTGCCGTTCTCGCACCGCGCAGCCTCACCCCTTGAAGGACCCGGTCTCATATGAGGCCAGGGCGGACGCGAGGTCAAGAGTTCGGTACGAAAGGCGGGAGTCGGGCATCACGCGCGTGTGCTCCGGCCCCGCGCTCTTCAGAAACCCGCGCCCTTCAGGAAGCCGACGCCGTCTCGGTGCCCGGGACCGCCATCCGCGCGGAGAGGGCGCTGTTGAAGCGTGTGAGGAGCGCGCAGAACTCCTCGCGCTCCTCCGGCGCCCAGTCGTGTGTCAGCTCCTCCATCAACTGACGCCGGGACGACCGCACTTCCTCCAGTCGCGACTGCCCGCGCGGCGACAGCTGCAACACCACCGCGCGGCCGTCCTCGGGGTGCGAGGTGCGCTTGACGAGCCCGGTGTCGACGAGCGGCGCCACCTGCCGGGTGACTGTGGAGGAGTCGATCCCCATGCTCGCGGCGAGCGCCTTGACGCCCATCGGGCCTTCCTTGTCCAGGCGGTTGAGCAGCAGATACGCGGCGCGGTCCATGGAGTTGCGCACCTGTCCGACTCCGCCGAGCCGGGTCTGTTCGGCACGGCGCGCGAACACCGCCACCTCGTGCTGCAGCGTGTCGAGGAGACCGGGTTCACCGACGGTCGTCATGTCCATCGACATTTCAGGTGTTGTGGGCATGGCCGGGGGCTCGCTTCATGAAGGGGTGCTGGGTTGGGGGACAGGGTACGCGGCCGGAAGGCAGGCCGTACCGACGCTGCGCAAACCAGTCTCGGAGGTTGGTCACAGCCGTGGCGAGCGCCTGTGAACTGCGATGCTTGAGTCATGAGCTACAGCACGGCTGACTCCTTGCGACCCGTCACCCTCGACGATGTACGCGGCGCCCAGAAGATGCTCACGGGCGTGGCGCGGGTGACCGCGATGGAGGGCAGCAGGCACCTGACCCAGCTCGTCGGCTCGCCGGTGCACTTCAAGTGCGAGAACCTCCAGCGGACCGGCTCCTTCAAACTCCGCGGCGCCTACGTCCGTATCGCCGGACTGCTCCCCGAGGAGCGCGCCGCCGGTGTCGTCGCCGCGAGCGCCGGCAACCACGCCCAGGGCGTCGCCCTCGCCTCCGCGCTCCTGGGCGTGCGCTCCACGGTGTTCATGCCCAAGGGCGCGCCCCTGCCGAAGATCAGCGCCACCAAGGAGTACGGCGCCGAGGTGCGCCTGCACGGCCACGTGGTCGACGAGACACTGGCCGCCGCGCAGGAGTACGCCCATGAGACGGGCGCGGTGTTCATCCACCCCTTCGACCACCCGGACATCATCGCGGGCCAGGGCACGGTCGGCCTGGAGATCCTGGACCAGTGCCCCGAGGTCCGCACGATCGTCGTCGGGATCGGCGGCGGCGGGCTCGCGGCCGGTGTCGCGGTCGCCGTGAAGGCGCTCCGGCCCGACGTGCGGATCGTGGGCGTCCAGGCGGCGGGCGCGGCCGCGTTCCCGCCTTCGCTGGCGGCCGGTCGCCCGGTGGCGATCAGGAACCCGGCGACGATGGCCGACGGCATCAAGGTCGGGTGCCCCGGCGAGGTGCCGTTCGGGATCGTCGCCGAGCTGGTGGACGAGGTCCGCACGGTCAGCGAGGACGAGCTGTCCGCCGCGCTGCTGCTGTGCCTGGAGCGGGCCAAGCTGGTCGTCGAGCCGGCCGGTGCCAGTCCGGTCGCGGCGCTGCTGAGCGATCCGCGGGGCTTCGAGGGGCCGGTCGTCGCGCTGCTGTCCGGCGGGAACGTCGACCCGCTGCTGCTCCAGCGCATCCTGCGCCACGGCATGTCCGCGCAGGGCCGCTACCTGGCCGTACGGCTGCGGCTGACGGACCGGCCGGGCGCCCTCGCGACGCTTCTCGGGGTGTTGTCAGTGGTCGACGCTAACGTCCTGGATGTGAGCCACGTCCGGACCGACCCTCGGCTCGGGCTCACGGAGGCGGAGGTCGAGCTGCATCTGGAGACGAAGGGTCCGGTGCACTGCGCCGAGGTCGGCCACGCCCTGCGCGACGCGGGGTACACCGTCATCGACTGAGATCGGCCGTCGACCGAGGTCAGAGCCCCTCGTCACCCGTTCCGTCACTCGTTCGAGAAAATCCGTTGAGAGACGCGATACATCGCGTTATGGTGTGTCTCGTGCCGGCCCGCAGGCAGCTGCATGCCGCTCCCATGGGCAGAACAAAAGACACATACCTAGTCTTTTCCAAGAATCCCCGACGACGTGGAGACTCATATGCCAGGCGCCATCTATGCCGAAGGCCTGGTGAAAACCTTCGGCGATGTGAAAGCTCTGGACGGCGTCGACCTCGATGTCCCCGAGGGCACCGTGCTGGGCCTGCTCGGGCCCAACGGCGCGGGCAAGACGACCGCCGTCCGCTGTCTGACCACCCTGCTGCGCCCCGACAGTGGCAAGCTGGTCGTCGCCGGCCTCGACGTGCTGAAGCAGCCCAACGAGGTGCGGCGTTCCATCGGCCTCTCGGGCCAGTTCGCCGCGGTCGACGAGTACCTGACCGGCAGGGAGAACCTGCAGATGGTCGGCCAGCTCTACCAGATGAAGGCCAAGGCGGCGAAGGCCAGGGCCGACCAGCTGCTCGATCAGTTCAACCTCGCGGACGCCGCCGACCGTACGGCCAAGACCTACTCCGGAGGCATGCGCCGCCGGCTCGACCTGGCGGCGGCGCTCGTCGTCTCCCCGCCCGTGATGTTCATGGACGAGCCGACCACCGGCCTCGACCCGCGCAACCGCCAGATGCTGTGGGAGGTCATCAAACAGCTCGTCTCCGGCGGTACGACGCTCCTGCTGACCACCCAGTACCTGGAGGAGGCCGACCACCTCGCGCACGACATCGCGGTGGTCGACCACGGCCGTGTCATCGCCCGCGGCACCTCCGACCAGCTCAAGGCCCGCACCGGCGGCGAGCGCGTCGAGGTCGTCGTGCACGAGCGCGACCACATCGCGATCGCCTCAGAGGTGCTGCTCGGCTTCGGCAAGGGCGACACCACCGTTGAGGAGCACACCCGCAAGCTCACCGTGCCCGTCACCGGCGGCGCGAAGCTCCTCGCCGAGGTGATCCGCGAGCTCGACTCCCGCGGCATCGAGATAGACGACATCGGCCTCCGCCGCCCCACCCTCGACGACGTGTTCCTGTCCCTGACGGGCCACCTGGCCGAGGAGAAGGCCGAGGAGAACGGC
This sequence comes from Streptomyces sp. P5F9, assembly GCF_057961495.1. Taxonomy (NCBI): domain Bacteria; kingdom Bacillati; phylum Actinomycetota; class Actinomycetes; order Kitasatosporales; family Streptomycetaceae; genus Streptomyces; species Streptomyces sp. P5F9. The sequence goes on from NZ_JBXVPZ010000011.1 coordinate 31,358, forward strand.
ACGGAAGCGAACGAGAACCCCACGGACCGCAAGCACAAGAAGGAGGCCGCGAAGTGAGTGCCGTCACCGATGCCGCGCCGGTCGCGGCGCCGAGCAGCGCGCTGGGCCAGTCCGTGCACGACTCACTGGTCGTCGCCAAGCGCAATCTGATCCGCATGAGCCGGATTCCGGAGATGGTCATCTTCGGCCTGATCCAGCCGATCATGTTCGTGGTGCTGTTCACCTACGTCTTCGGCGGTTCCATGCAGATCGGCGGCAGCACCAGCGCCACCGACTACAAGAACTTCCTGATGGCCGGCATCTTCGCGCAGACCGTCACGTTCGCCACCGCCAGTTCCGGCGCGGGCATCGCCGACGACATGCACAAGGGCCTCATCGACCGGTTCCGCTCGCTGCCCATGGCCCGCGGCGCGGTGCTGACCGGGCGGACGCTCGCGGACCTCGTGCAGACCGCGCTGACCCTGCTGGTCCTCGCGATAGTCGCCCTGCTGGTCGGCTGGCGGGTCGGGTCGGACGGGGGCACCAATGCCGGCAAGGTGCTCGGTGCCTTCGGCCTGCTGCTTCTGCTCGGGTACGCGTTCACCTGGATCGGCGCCCTGATCGGGCTCAGCGTCCGTACGCCCGAGGCGGCCACCTCCGGCGGGCTGATCTGGCTCTTCCCGGTGACGTTCATCTCGAACGCCTTCGTGGACACCAGCCACATGACCCCGTGGCTGCGCCACATCGCCGAGTGGAACCCGTTCAGCGCCACCGTGCAGGCCTGCCGGGTGCTCTTCGCCAACCCGGGACAGTCGCCCTCGGACGCCTGGCCCATGGTGCACCCGGTGTGGGCCTCACTGATCTACTCGCTGCTGATCATCGTCATATTCCGGACGCTGGCGGTGCGGAAGTACCGCTCGGCCACGGCCTGAGACGGCACGCGGACCGCTTCTCGGGACAGCTCCCGAGCACGGCGAGCCCCGGGCGCCGCAAGGCCGCCGGGGGCTCGCCGAAGGGCGGGTGTCCTGAGGGTCAGCCGTTGTACGGCTCGGCCTTGAGGATCGTCACCGAGGCCTTCTTGCCGTTGGGCAGCTCGTACTGCGCTTCCTCGCCGACCTTGTGGCCGAGCACGCCGGAGCCCAGCGGGGACTGCGGCGAGTAGGTCTCGATGTCGGCGCTCGCGTACTCGCGCGAGGCCAGCAGGAAGGTCGTGGTGTCGCTCTCGTCGCCGTCGAAGGCGATCGTGACGACCATGCCGGGCGCGACCGCGCCGTCCGACGACGCCGGAGCCTCGCCGACCTTGGCCTTCTCCAGAAGCTGGGTCAGCTGGCGGATGCGGAGCTCCTGCTTGCCCTGCTCCTCCTTGGCCGCGTGGTACCCGCCGTTCTCGCGCAGGTCGCCCTCCTCGCGAGCGGCCGCGATCTTCACGGTGATCTCGGCGCGCGCGGGACCAGACAGGTACTCCAGCTCGTCCTTGAGCTTGGTGTACGCCTCCTGCGTGAGCCAGGTGACGTCTTCGCTGGTCTGGGTCACAGGTGCTCCTCGTAGGTACTGGGAATACAAAGCATCGCCCTACCCAGAAGAATGTTCCTTCATGGAAGGGCGAAACCACGAGCCTAACAATTCAATGGCGTCAGGGGGAGGACATAAGCCGTCAGACATACGTCAACGCTGGTCAGCGCCTACGTAACGAGGCTGACGTCAGTCGGAGTGGCAGCCCAGCAGCTCGGCCGTGGTGCCCCTGGCCGTGGTGCGCAGGGTCACGACCTTGTCGATGCGGGTCGCGGAGCCGCCGAAGTGGAAGTCGGCCCGGCCCACCTCGGACTGGTCGGCGGCCTGGGAGCGCAGGGTGCAGTAGCCGGTGGTCCCGGAGTCCTTGTGGACCTCCAGATGCACCTTGACCTCGTTGCCCGAGGCCTGGAACGTGATCACCTCGGCGCTGATCTTGGCCTCGACGACGTAGTGGTAGGCGAAGTACCCGACGAGGGCGAGCAGGCCCGCCGCGAGGACGGCGCCGGCGACCTTGAGCTTGTGGTCGGCGCGCTCGTCCGACGAGCGGCCGTAACGGCCCTCGGGCAGTCGCGCACTCGCCGTACTCATGATCGTCCTTTCGGCAAGGGACCGGTGAAGCAGGCCCCCGGAATTATTCGCCCCCGGATTCGGTCACTATAGAAGCGCCGATCGCACCCGAAGACACCGGGGCGCCGACTTACTGAGGATTGAGTCTTGACTGACCAGCTGCGACTGATGGCCGTCCACGCGCACCCCGACGACGAGTCGAGCAAGGGCGCGGCCACCATGGCGAAGTACGTGTCCGAGGGGGTGGACGTGCTGGTCGTGACCTGCACGGGCGGGGAGCGCGGCTCCATCCTCAACCCGAAGCTCCAGGGTGACACGTACATCGAGGAGCATATCCACGAGGTGCGCAAGAAGGAGATGGACGAGGCCCGCGAGATCCTCGGCGTCAAGCAGGAGTGGCTCGGCTTCGTCGACTCGGGGCTGCCCGAGGGCGACCCGCTGCCGCCGCTGCCCGAGGGCTGCTTCGCGCTGGAGGACGTCGACAAGGCGGCCGGCGAGCTGGTGAAGCAGATCCGTTCGTTCCGTCCGCAGGTGATCACCACCTATGACGAGAACGGCGGTTATCCGCACCCCGACCACATCATGACCCACAAGATCTCGATGGTGGCGTTCGAGGGCGCGACGGACACCGAGAAGTACCCGGAGTCGGAGTACGGCCCGGCGTACCAGCCGCAGAAGCTGTACTACAACCAGGGCTTCAACCGTCAGCGCACCGAGGCCCTGCACAGCGCGCTGCTGGCGCGCGGCATGGAGTCGCCGTACGAGGAGTGGCTCAAGCGCTGGAACGAGTCGGGGCACGTCGAGCGCACGCTCACCACACACATTCCCTGCGCCGAGTTCTTCGAGATCCGCGACAAGGCGCTGCTCGCGCACGCCACGCAGATCGACCCCGACGGCGGCTGGTTCCGGGTGCCGATGGAGGTCCAGAAGGAGGTCTGGCCGACCGAGGAGTACGAACTCGCGAAGTCACTCGTCGCCACCTCCCTCCCCGAGGACGACCTCTTTGCGGGCATCCGCGACAATGCCTGACATGAGCTCAAGCGCAGCCCTGGCAATGACGCACCTGGTCCCCCTCGCCGAGGTCGACGAGAACAAGGTCACCCCCGGCGTCCTCGGCTTCATCGTGTTCGCGGTGATGGCCCTGGCCGTCTGGGGCCTGATGAAGTCCATGAGCAGGCAGATGAACAAGGTCGACTTCAAGGAGGGCGCGGACCCGAAGGCCGGGCCGACCGCGGAGTCGAAGGCCGAGTCCGGGGCCGCCCCGGCCGAACCCAAGGCCAAGCAGGGCTGAGGCGGCCGGTCCGGCGGCCCGCACGAGGGGTGCTCAGGGGGTGCCGGACACCGCCACCCCCATCACCTCCCGCGCATGCCGGCTCGGCACCATGCCCAGCCGCCACGCCTGCCAGCCCGCCTCCAGGTTCACGCCCCGCTCCAGCAGCAGCTGGTACGCCTCCACGTAGTCGTGGAGTTTCTCGTCGCGGTACGGGTGCCCGGCGCGCGACAGCTGGGCGAGTTCCTCCTGGGCGACCGCCGTGCCGACCTCGACCCCGCCGGGGGCCGCGTACGGCAGCAGCGTGGAGCGCAGGAAGTGCGCCCAGTCCTCGCCGCGGTGGTCGCCGTACGAGGTGAACAGGCCTACGGCCTCGTCGCACAGCGTCAGTGCCTGTTGCGTACGGGCGTTGCCCGCGTCGACGACCGCGAGCTCCAGGCAGGTCCACGCCTCGCCGTGGGCGACGCCGATGCGCTGGAAGTCGGCGCGGGCGTCGACCAGGAGCTGGCGGGCGAACCCGGAGTTGCGCAGCGAACCCGTCTGGGCCGCGCGCTGGTCGCGGGTGACGCGGGCTGAGTGGTGCCGGGCGCAGGCGAGGCCGTAGACGTCGCGCATGCGGGAGAACATCGTGCGGGAGCGTTCCAGCTCGCGCACCGCGAGGTCGAGGTTGCCGGTCTCCTCCAGGGCCTGGCCGAGGTAGTAGACCGTCCAGGCCTCACCGCGGGCGTCCTCGTTGTCGCGGTGCCGGGCGGCGGCCTGGCGCAGGCCGTCGATCGCGGGGGACGGGTCGCCGGCGATCAGGCGGGCGCGGGCCAGCTGGGTGAGGGCCCAGGCCTCGCCGCGGGCGTCGCGGGTGCGGCCGTAGAGGCCGAGGGCTGTGGTGAGTTCGGACTCGGCGCGGGGGATGTCGCCCATGCGCAGGCCGAGTTGGCCGAGCTGGAAGTGGGCCCAGGCCTCGCCGTGGACGGATTCGCCGGCGCGGTGCAGGACGAGGGATTCGGTCAACAGCCGCATGGCTTCGGGTAGTCGGCCGCGATCCCGCTCTACGGCGGCCAGGGCGTGCATCGTCCAGGCGCGGTCCGTGGCGAGTTGGGGTGGCGCTTGCAGGTCGAGGGCCTCGCGGAGTTTCGCCGCCGCCTCGGTGAGGTTGCCCTGGTGGTGGAGGGTGATGCCGAGCGAGCACAGGGCGCGTGCGGCGCCCGCGTCGTGATGGGCCTCCATGTAGAGGTCGACGACGGAGGTGAGGGTGGTGCGCGCCTTGTCGAGTTCGCCGAGCTGCCGGGCCGCGATGCCGGTGCGCCACTGCACCGAGCGGACCAGCAGTCCCTGGTCGACGGCCTGCGCCAACTCGCTGATCTCACCGAGTCGGTAGAGGTCGCCGCGCAGCAGGCAGTAGTCGCACAGCGCGCCCAGCAGATTCAGTACGGCGCCCTGGTCGACGCCCTCCGCGTGCCGCAGCGTCGAGGTGATGAAGCTCGACTCGTCGTCCAGCCAGCGCAACGCCTCGTCGAGCGAGGTGAAGCCGTGCGGGCCGAACCGGTCCGAGCGCGTCGACATGTTGCCGTCGACCAACCGCAGTACGGAGTCGGCGAGTTCGCCGTAGTTCACGATCAACCGCTCCTGCGCGGCCGTACGTTCCGAGGGTTCCTCCTCGTCGAGGAGGCGGGCCTGGGCGAAGGCGCGGACCAGGTCGTGCAGGCGGTAGCGGGTGCCGCGGACGTGGTCGATGAGGCCCGCCCGGGACAGGGCCTCCAGCTGGCGGGTCGCTTCCGTCTGGTCGGTGGCCAGCAGGGCGGCCGCCGCCGCAGCGCCCAGCGAGGCCCGGCCGGCCAGCGCGAGCCGGCGCAGCAGCCTGCGGGCCTGGTCCGACTGGTCGGTGTAGCGCAGCCACAGCGCCCGCTCGACCGGTTCCACCGGGCCGTACGCGCCGAGATCCGTGGCCAGTTGGCCCGGTGAGCGGGGGCCGAGGGACGAGCCGGCGATCCGCAGCGCCAGCGGCAGCCCGCCGCACAACTCCCTGATCCGCTCGTCGGATTCGGCGTCGTACGGCTCCGAACCGTCCTGCGCGGCCGCGCCCAGCAGCTCCTCCGCGCCCGCCGCGTCCAGCGACTCCACCGGCAACTGGTGCACCCAGGCGGCCAGTTCGGCGGGCAGGTCCAGCGGCTTGCGGGCGGTGACCACGACCAGGCTGTCCGAACGTTCGGGCACCAGCGTGGCCACCTGCGCGACATCGGAGGCATCGTCCAGGACGATCGTCACCGGCAGTCCGGTCAGGTGCTGGTGGTACAACTCGCCCAGCCGCTTGACCTGTTGGTCGGGTGAGGAGCGCTCGCGGAACAGCAGCTGCTCGCGGGGTGCGCCGAGCCGGTTCAGCAGGTGCAGCAGGGCATCACGGGTGGGCAGGGGCGGCTCGCCCGGGCTGTCGCCGCGCAGATCCACCACGCAGGCACCGCGGAACTGGTCCCGCAGATCGTGCGCGGCCCGCACGGCGAGGGTGGTACGCCCCGAACCCGGCGCACCGTGCAGCACGACCACGGTCGGCCGGGTCTCCGTACTCGCCCGGCCCGCCTGCACCAGTTGCCGAATACGGGCCAGCTCAGCCCGCCGCCCGGCGAACGCCCCCACGGCATCCGGGAGTTGACCGAAAGACTGCTCCAGCACACTCCTTCTCCGCGCCGCCGCGCTCTTGTCCGCACCGCGCAACTGAGGCCCCGGCTTCCGCGTCGGCCCGGTCGAGGCGGCGAGCACCCGCTGCTGGTCCAGGAACGGCCGGATACCCCGCACCTCCAGCGCCGTCAGCCACTGCAACCGCAGCTGCTCCGGGCCACCGGGCTGGCTCACGGCACCGGCGCGGTGATGCGCGGCGGGCAGATGCGAGGCGGTCACCTTCACGACGGTGGCCGCCGCGCCCACGACACCCACGGTCACGCCGGCGCCGAACGCCGTCCCGGTCCCGGTGCCGAGGGCGAGGTCGGCCACCACGGCGGCGACCGCGCCAACTCCCGCCACCAGCAGGGGAGTTCGGCCGCCCTCCCGCGCATACCGCTGCCCGAAGGTGAGCTGCCCCGCCGACGCCTCGTCGAGAGCCCCCGTATAGGCCGCGTACTCCTCGGCCGCCGTCTCCGCCATGGCGTCCAGAGCGGCCCGGGACCGCGCCAGCAGCACCTGCCCGTCCGTGCGCCCGCCGGAGCGCCGCACCTCCTCCTCCACGGCCCGAGCCAACAGCCGCTCGGCATCGGTCCGATGGCCGTCCCGCATGTGTCGTCTCCCTCCGGCGGCAAGTCCCTGGCCTATGAGTGTCCTTCGGGGGAGGCGTTAGCGCGAGGGGGCGACGATCATCCGTTGGCGGTACGGGAGCGGGAGGCGGTCTCGCGGTCATTGGCTCCGGTCAGGCACGATGAGGGGTATGCCGAACCAACTGGCCCACGGCGATCGCAGACTCACCGTGATCCACGCATCCGCCTTTCCTGCCCGGCGGGCGGCCAACGGCAGGCGTATTCGCCACAGACGTACCGTCCTTGACTGCGAGAGTGCTGATGCATCACTCACTGGTCAATGGCAGTGATGTCCACGAGCTAACAGCGGATTCCATTGCCCTGCAGGTCAAGGTGGGGTCTCGATGAGTACCAGGAAGGACTGTTGGGTCCGCTCGGGGCCGGTGCTCTGCGTTCCGTGCCCCACCGGTCCGAAGTGTTGCGCAAGACACTGAAGTCTTTGAACAACGAGTTGGGGCGATCCTTCGCGAGGTTGGATTTTACATCGTCCGAACCCGCCAACCAGGGCGGACGAGGACCCCGCCCGCACCGCGGACGGGGCCCTCGTCGTTTGGCTCGGCCGCAGAGGCTACGTCTGCTTGCGCCGCGAGGGACGCAGGTCTCTCAGTTCTTTGATCGCCGACGGTACTGCGAGGACGACCCTGGCAGCTGCTGCCCACACAGTGACGCCTGCGAGCTCTGCGGCTGTCGCCGGAACGCCGGAACGGCCGACAAGCACGTATGCGAGCAGACCGGTCAAGGCGGAGAGAAGCCCGACGACCGAAACCCAGGACAGTACCCAGGTGCCGGAGCGGTTCGGGGCGGGCCAGACAGCCGCGGAGCGTCGAGGCCCTGGACAGCCGTGAGGAAAGCGTGCGGGCCGGATCTCCGGAGCGGGCGCATTTCGGGTTGACGCGGGAGCCGATTTCCCCCACGACCTCTCGACTCGGGTGTGATGCGGGCACGAACGCCGGGTCTTGGTCTTCCCTGTGGTGCTCGCGCCTCGGAGCCGCGTCTCCCCATATGAGGACCGTCTTGCGAAGGCTCGCGGAACGCTCGACTCATCCGCGCGAATCGGCGTAGGAGCCGACGGACATGGCGGTTTCCGAGAGCGCGAACAGTGAGGTGAGTCCAGAGCCCGGAGCCTTGGCCGGACGGCGAGTGCCACACGAGCGTGCCCACACCGGGAGGGACGTCGACAGCTCCCTCTCGGGAATCCGATCAGGGCGGCGCGGGCAGACCGCGCCACGGTCGCCATTCGGTGCATCGGCCTTTCCGAGCCGTACGCGCCGCCGACAACCGACGAGTCGGCCGACAGGAGGAGCGAAAGGCACGCCCGAAGGCGTGAGTCGCCTTGGTTCCGAAGCGGGTTCCCATTAGCGTGGGAATCGCCTTTCATGTTGCATGAGGGCACGCTGAAGCCCCCTTCTGGGAATGTTTCCCTACGTGGGTGGGTGGATGGGGAGGGCCCTGGCGGGTACAGAATTCGACCTCTTCACCGTCAGGGCCCTGTTTTCGGAGTTCTTTCTCAGGGTCGCCGCAAGGGTGCGAACTAAGACTTGATGTCGCTGTCCCTGGCGCCCGCAGCGACGTCCACGAAGCGGCGCAGCAATCGGTACACGGAGAGCAGTTCCTCTTCGCTGAGTTGAACCAACTCGTGCAGCTCGATGGGCCGACCGACGAGTTCGCCTACAAGCGTCGTCAACCGTGATGTCGGCTGAGCCGACTGGATGCCAGCACTCCGAGCCGTCTGCGGCGGAATCGCGTCACTGCGCAAGGGAGATCCGTGATCCGGCGTCGGCTGGGCATCAGGGGCGTGTCCACTGTTGAGCATCTCGTCCTCGGAGATCCCGGCCCGGCTGACCGTGGTGTATGGAGTATCGGGGAGAAGTTTTGGTGAAGGGCCCTCGAACGTGGAGTCGACAGCCGGATCGGTTGCGGCTTCCTGGCCATCGCCGTCCACGAGCGCACTGTCGTTGGCGCTGGCGGAGTCCTGTCCCAACTGCGGTGGTGCCCCTGGGAACTCGTCGACGAGAGCATTGTCGACGCCCTGGCCGCCTTCGTTGGCACCAGCCATGTCCTCTTCGAGCTCTTCCGTCACCGCCGACTGCTCTGCTTCAGCCGAGACTGGGGCGACGGCGTCGGCGTTCCAGCGGACATACCCCTCGCGTACAGGCAGGAGCAGCCGAGCCTCCAGCAGCCAGAGGATCAGAACCTCGACCTCGCCGCGCCGGGTTTCCGGTGCGCGGGCGGCGGCCAGCAGGCGATTCACCAGAGCGACTTGCCGCCCACCGTGCTGCCCCAGCTCCTGGCGGGCAATTTCGGCGAACCAGCTCCGTTCAAGCACGATCGCCAGCTCGCGGCGGCCGAGCGTCTCGCTGCGCCCCCAGGCCTCCGCAATCCTGCGTGCTGCCGGGGTTGCACGGTAGATGCCGCGTCCGCCGCCACGAACCAGTAGGCCGCAGGAATGCAGAAATCCGGTTACGAGGCCCTTCCTGTGATTGGAAACGCCGGGCACTTCTAGCTGTTGGCTCGTGAAGACGCCTAGGTGGCGCCCGGCAGCGAGCATGACCATCAATTGATGCACGAAACGGGTGCGTACCGTGGGGAGTTGGTAGCGCAACGCGACTTCCTTCACTTGCTGTGACCGGTTCATTCGCCTCCTTCCTGCAAAGATCACTTGGATTGGCTGCAGACTAAACCAGGGCCAGTGGCTCTCAGGCTGACCGACACGGCCAATGCAGCCGTGGGATGTGCAGCTGTCGATAGCTTTTCGGGCAACCCGGTATGACTCACTGTATTGGCAGGTCAGCGGTATCGGGGACTGACCTCGGGCCGGGGTGGTGTCCCTCGGGCGCCTCTCTCGCTCAGGCGGCATCGAATTACAGCATCGACTGCTTTCGCTGTCACGGTCCACTCCTCCGTAAATCCCTGCCTGATAGAGTCCTGGATCCGCGAAGGCCCTTGCGCTCGGTGCAGCATCTTCCCGGATGTCTCGCCCTTGCTGGGTTCTCATCGTGACTGTGCTCGGCCAATGACAGATGTGTCCTCGGGCCGCCGCACAGGTGCGCCGCGGCCCGCGAGCGCCGCAGCCTCATTTTTTATGCCAAACGGCTTGTGGGCCATGATTGGCAGTCGCGATTCGTCGGTGCTCCACAGCATGTATGGCAACTCGACTGCCGCGAAATTACTTTACCCGTTCCGGATGGGTTCCGTTCGGTCGATGCGCAATAGTTGGCGAGAGGTTGCGTTCGCTGCGCCGCGACAGGTAAGCGAATGCGTGGGGGGCAATCCGCGTTGTGCGTTTCGGAGACGCGGTATCGGACGGGTCTCGGATGTCCGGCTCAACTTCCTTTTCATCCCGCGGATTTCGCACATTACGAGCCCGTAACACGATCTTGTTGAAGTGCCCTGGTCCGGCGTGACCGATGTGACGATTCGGCCGTTCGGGAGGGTGTGAGTGCTCGGCCGTGGATCGTGGACGACGAGTTGTGGGCGCTGATCGGGCCGCTACTGCCGCCATGGCCGGAGAAGGCGCCGGGCCCGCAGCCGGTAGCGGACCGGCTGTGCCTGCAAGGCATCCTGTATGTGCTCCACAACGACATAGCCTGGCAACTCCTGCCCCCGGAGCTGGGGTTCGGCTCCGGACAGACGTGCTGGCGACGCCTGGATCGCTGGCAGCAGGCCGGTGTCTTCGAGCAGCTGCACCACATCCTGCTCGCCGAACTCAACGCGGCCGGCGAACTCGACTGGTCCCGCGCGTGCGTGGACGGCTCACACATCCGCGCGAAAAAGGGTGCCCCGACACGGGGCCGTCGCCGGTCGACCGGCGGAAGACGGGCAGTAAACACCATCTGATCTGCGACGGACGCGGCACCCCGCTCAAAGTCATCACCACTGCGGCCAACGTCAACGACGTCAACCAGACCATCGCCCTCGTCGACGGAATTCCGCCCGTGGCCGGACGGATGGGCCGTCCGCGGCGCCGCCCTGACTCACTTCTCGGTGACAAGGGCTACGACTCCAACCCCAACCGGCGCGAGCTGCGCAAGCGGCGGATCCTGTCGGTCATCTCCCGCAAGGGCGCCCCGAACATCAAGGGGCTGGGCAAACTCCGCTACGTCGTCGAGCAGACTTTCGGTCTGCTCCACCAGTTCAAGCGCCTCGCCGTCCGCTGGGAACGCCGAACCGAACTCCACGACGCCTTCGTCTCCTTGGTTTCCAGCCTCATCTGCTGGAGACGACTCAAGAAAGCCCACGCATGATCCTTCTACGCGCTCCTGGACCGCTATGACTGGAAGAGTGCGACCTGGTCCGACACCGAGAGGTCCGAAGCACAGTCGGGACACGCCGTGGAGCCAAACAGGTGAGTCAGATGCTCTGCGACTGCTGGCTGTCCAGCGCTGATGGCCACTCCGTGCAGCCGAGACGCCAGCGGCGGCAGGTCCACGGGGTCCGCCGGGCGGACCTCGGTGACTATGGGTCCCTCACGGCCGACAACCCGAAAGCGCGCGGTCGGGTCCCGACGGCGAGTGCCTGGACCCTTGTAGGAGAGGCCAATCTCCAAGCTCAGAGCGCAGGAGGGGCACACAGCGGGGTGCTCTTCGCCACGCAGGCTGCGCCTCCATACGGGCACCCCCTCAAATGCCAGGAGGTGCTCCAGCCAGTACAGAAAGTCGTCTGCATCGCCCTCGAAGGGCCGTGTCATCACGACGTTCTGGGTCAGCTGGTGCAGTTCGTTGATCGCGGCCGGGTAGCGCGTCTGGACGTAACCGGGCTCGTGAAGCTGTTGCTCCTCGACGACGATGCGGCCGGCCAACCCAAGGGCCGGCCGTCGACCGCCCGGTTTGCGACCGGTAGCGATGTCTGTCAGAACGGGCAGGGCAGCGAAGCTGGCTGTGTACACCGACCCCTGGTGGTAGAGGGAGGCCCACAGTTCCTCCCACGCCTCGTCAGCCAGCTCGGGATCACCGACCTCGTCAAAGAGCCGCGGTAGGTCGGATGCGGATCCATAGGCGTGCTTCAGACGGGACCAGTCCAGTGTCATGCCCGCAATCATCCCAGCCGCATCCGACCGGCACCCCGACCCTCACCAATACCACCGACGAGATCGTGTTACGAGCTCTACAGACGTTCCGTCGTCGCTCTGACCTGGTCGTGTCCCGCCAAGTGGTGTGAGCGATCAGGGTTCGTGAACACGCGGGCGATTGCCCGAGGCGTGCATCCGCCGTTGCTGCTCGTTCCCTGAACATGGGCAACGCACCGTGCAAGTCCCACTGGTGAACAGGCAGTTCAACCGGCGAAGCGCACGATGGGCTTGTCCGGTCTGATCTGATGCATGTGCTTCAGTCGCTACGTTCGGCCGACGGAGTTGGGGCGAGCGGGATGCTGTATCAGCGCATCACCTGACGGGACGGCCATCGCGTGTGGTTGGTGACCAGTCAGGGCCGCCGATATCGATCTGAAGATTCCCGAGGTGCGGGCCGGGTCGTTCGTCCCTTCGCTGCTGGAAGAACGTCGGCGCATCGGCAGGGCTCTGTTCGTCGTGGTGATGGAAGCATACGTGCACGGGGGGCGCCGCTCTCGATGGACGACCTGGTGAAGGCAGTGAGCACGGACGGCGGGACCTCGCAGTCGGAGATGTCGCGGATCTGCGGTGAACTCGACGCCGCACCGATCGTGTTCAGCGAGCGGCAGTTGGACCACACCGTCTTCCTTTGCGTGTTCCTGGATGCCACTTGCTGTGAGGCCCAGGTGAACCACCGGATCGTGTCGCACGCGGTGGTCTTGGTGTACCGGTGGTGCACCATCACGGTTCGGTCGGTGGTCTCCCAACCGGCCGATACGACTGTGGCGCTTGACGCATGTGGGCTCACCGCGATCGTCTCGTCCACGATCTGAATGCCGCTTTATTGCTTCTAGGACCAGGAGTCGTGCTACTCCGCGCTGATCTGAGCGTGCAACAGGCAGGCACGACCATCCTGGTCACGGCGTGTCTCCGTCGAGGACGCGCGAAAGTTCTGGTGCTGCCCGGCTCGGCCTACGGTTCTGCGCCGCAGAGGGCGCTCGGTATGAGTGAGTGGGGGCCTCCCCTTCATATCCGATGCGGCGCGCAGACAACCCGGTCGACCCCCAGACCGCTCGGAGCGACGTGAGAGGGTGATGGTCGTGAACCGACTGGCCCATGAGACATCCCCGTATCTGCTCCAGCACGCCGACAACCCCGTCGACTGGTGGCCCTGGTCGGCCGAGGCCTTCGGTGAGGCTCGGAGGACCAACCGGCCGGTGCTGCTCAGCGTCGGGTACAGCAGCTGTCACTGGTGCCACGTCATGGCCCACGAGTCCTTCGAGGACCAGTCGACCGCCGACTACCTCAACGAGCACTTCGTCAGCATCAAGGTCGACCGTGAGGAACGGCCCGATGTCGACGCCGTCTACATGGAGGCCGTCCAGGCGGCCACCGGGCAGGGCGGCTGGCCCATGACCGTGTTTCTCACGCCGGACGCCGAGCCCTTCTACTTCGGGACGTACTTCCCGCCCGCGCCCCGCCACGGGATGCCCTCCTTCCGGCAGGTGCTGGAGGGGGTGCGCAGTGCGTGGACCGACCGGCGGGACGAGGTCGCCGAGGTCGCCGGGAAGATCACGCGGGACCTGTCCCAGCGCGAGATCGACTACGGCAGCACCGAGGCCCCCGGCGAGGAGGAGCTGTCCGGCGCACTCCTCGGGCTCACCCGGGAGTACGACCCGCAGCGCGGCGGATTCGGCGGCGCGCCCAAGTTCCCGCCGTCCATGGCACTTGAGTTCCTGCTGCGCCACCACGCCCGCACCGGCTCCGAGGGCGCCCTGGAGATGGCGCGGGACACCTGCGAGCGCATGGCACGCGGCGGGATCTACGACCAGCTCGCGGGCGGGTTCGCGCGCTACTCCGTCGACCGCGAGTGGACCGTTCCGCACTTCGAGAAGATGCTCTACGACAACGCCCTGCTGTGTCGTGTGTATGCGCACCTGTGGCGGAGTACCGGTTCGGAGCTGGCCCGGCGCGTGGCCGTCGAGACCGCCGACTTCATCGTGCGTGAACTGCGGACGAACGAGGGCGGGTTCGCCTCCGCCCTCGACGCCGACAGCGACGACGGGACCGGCAAGCACGTCGAGGGTGCCTACTACGTCTGGACGCCCGCGCAGCTCACCGAAGTTCTCGGTGAGGAGGACGGCGGACTCGCCGCCCGGTACTTCGGCGTGACCGACGACGGCACCTTCGAGGAAGGGCAGTCCGTCCTTCAACTCCCGCGGGACGAAGGGGTCTTCGACGCCGCGAAGATCGAGTCGGTCAAGAGCCGTCTCCTGGAAGCCCGTTCACAGCGTCCCGCCCCCGGCCGCGACGACAAGGTGGTCGCCGCCTGGAACGGCCTCGCGATCGCCGCCCTCGCCGAGACCGGCGCCTACTTCGACCGCCCCGACCTGGTCGAGGCCGCCGTCTCCGCCGCCGATCTCCTCGTACGCCTGCACCTGGACGAGCACGCCAAGCTCGCCCGGACCAGCAAGGACGGCCAAGTCGGGGCGAACGCCGGGGTGCTGGAGGACTACGCCGATGTCGCGGAGGGCTTCCTCGCGCTGGCGTCGGTCACGGGGGAGGGGGTGTGGCTGGAGTTCGCCGGGTTCCTGCTCGACCACGTGCTCGCCGGGTTCGTCGACGAGTCGGGGGCCCTGTACGACACCGCCTCCGATGCCGAGCAGTTGATCCGGCGGCCGCAGGATCCGACCGACAACGCCACCCCGTCCGGCTGGACCGCCGCCGCCGGTGCTCTGCTGAGCTATGCCGCGCAGACCGGCGCCGAGCCCCATCGCGCCGCCGCGGAACGGGCGTTGGGGGTCGTGAAGGCGCTCGGTCCGCGCGTGCCGCGGTTCATCGGGTGGGGGCTGGCCGTCGCCGAGGCCTACCTCGACGGGCCGCGCGAGGTGGCCGTCGTAGGGCCCTCGCTCACCGACGAAGGGACGAAGGCCTTGCGCCGTACGGCACTTCTGGGGACCGCGCCCGGGGCCGTGGTCGCCTTCGGGGTGGCGGGGAGTGACGAGCTGCCGTTGCTCGCCGACCGGCCGCTGGTCGACGGGGGGCCGGCCGCGTATGTCTGCCGTAACTTCACCTGTGACGCGCCGACGACCGACCCGGAGCGGCTGCGCACCGCGCTGAACAGGTGAAATGTCACGGTCGTAACCGTCCCAAACGTGACCTGTGCGAGAAATGCTCACGGGCGAGACTCAATGTGATGAAACACGCTCTTCACTGAAATCACCTGTCCACTTCACAGACCGCCCATAGTCTCGGCCCCGTGACGCGACGGATGTAACTCACCGTCGCGCCGGGGGTATTGGGATCCTGGGGGGATCTGTTGCTGACGTCTGTCTTCATCGCTGTCGTTTCGCTGGCCCTGTTCTGGATGGCGGCCTTCACCCTGTGGTGGCAGATGCACGCGTGGCGTACGCCCGAAGTGCTCGCCTCCACCCGATTCAGCAGCCCGGACGGGGACGAGCACGTCTCGTTCTCCTTGCTGCTGCCGGCCCGGCACGAGCAGGCCGTGCTGGACCACACCATCCAGCGGCTGCTGGAATCCACGCACACCGACTTCGAGATCATCGTGATCGTGGGGCACGACGACCCCGAGACCACGACGGTGGCCAACAGTGCCGCCGAGCGCGACCCGCGCGTGCGGGTCGTCGTCGACACGCACGAGAAGAAGAACAAACCGAAGGCCATGAACACGGCGCTGCCGCACTGCCGCGGCGATGTCGTCGGGGTCTTCGACGCCGAGGACCAGGTCCATCCGGCGCTGCTCGCCCACGTCGACCACGCGTTCCGGACGACGGGAGCGGACGTCGTCCAAGGCGGCGTCCAGCTCATCAACTTCCAGTCCAGCTGGTACAGCCTGCGCAACTGCCTGGAGTACTTCTTCTGGTTCCGGTCCCGGCTGCATCTGCACGCGCAGAAGGGGTTCATCCCGCTGGGCGGCAACACCGTCTTCGTGCGGACCGACGTCCTGCGCGAGGCCGACGGCTGGGACCCCAACTGCCTTGCCGAGGACTGCGACCTGGGCGTCCGGCTGTCCAGCGTCGGCAAGAAGGTCGTCGTCGCCTACGACTCCGACATGGTGACCCGGGAGGAGACCCCGGGCTCGCTGATGTCCTTGCTGAAGCAGCGAACTCGCTGGAACCAGGGCTTCCTTCAGGTCTACCGGAAGAAGGACTGGAAGCAACTCCCGGGATTCGGGCAGCGGTTGCTCGCCCGCTACACGCTGATGACGCCGTTCCTGCAGGCCTTCTCCGGGGTCATCATCCCGCTCAACGCGGCGGTCGCGCTCTTCCTCGACGTGCCGGTGGGCATCGCCTTCCTCACCTTCCTGCCGCTGGTCACCGCAGCTGTCACCTTCGTGTTCGAGGTCGTCGGCCTGCACGACTTCGGCAAGCAGTACGGACTCCGCGTCCGCGCCGTCCACTATCTGAAGCTCGTCGTGGGCGGCCCCTTCTACCAGGTCCTCCTGGCCGGAGCCGCGATTCGCGCAGTGTGGCGTGAGCAACGCGGGCGAAACGACTGGGAGTTGACCTCCCACGTCGGCGCGCACCTCACCGAAACCGCAGTGATCCGAGAGGACGTTCCTGCGTGACTTCCACCCTTCCCGCGGTGACCACCACGGTCCCCGCGCAGCGGCAGCCTGCGCCTGAAACCGGTTCGGCGGGTCGAACAGAGCCCCCGGGCAGACTCCGTTCCTCCCGCTCCGACCTCCTCCTCTGCGGCCTGCTCCTCGTCGCGATCCTCGTCGTGCAGGGCTGGAACATCGCCGACTACCCGACCCTCAGCGACGACGAGGGCACCTACCTCGCCCAGGCCTGGGCCGTCCAACAGGGCACCGGCCTGGCCCACTACACCTACTGGTACGACCACCCGCCGCTCGGCTGGATCCAGATCGCCCTGCTCACCTGGATACCCGCGCACTTCAGCCCCGGCTCGATGACCGTCGGCACCATGCGCCTCGCGATGCTGGTCATCAGCGCGATCAGCGCGGTCCTCGTCTACGTCCTCGCCCGCCGGCTCTCCCTCCCGCGCTGGGCGGCCGGACTCGCCATGGTGCTCTTCGGGCTGTCCCCGCTGTCCGTGATCCTCCAGCGGGAGATCTTCCTCGACAACATCGCCGTGATGTGGATGCTGCTCGCGTTCTGCCTCGCCGCATCCCCAAGTCGCCATCTCTGGCACCACTTCGGAGCGGGTCTCGCCGGCGCGGCCTCGGTCCTCACCAAGGAGACGATGCTCGTCATCCTCCCGGCGCTGCTGCTCACCATGTGGCGCCACGGACACCGCGACACGAGGAAGTTCGCGCTCACCGGCGCCATCACCGCCTGCGTCCTGATCGGCTTCGCGTACCCCCTCTTCGCCCTGCTCAAGGGCGAGTTGCTGCCGGGCAGCGGCCATGTCTCCCTGTGGGACGGCCTCAAGTACCAGATGACCAGGCCGGGTTCGGGCTTCATCCTCGACCAGGGCACGGGCTCCTACGGCGTCCTCCACTCCTGGCTGTACTACGACCGTGTCCTGCCGCTGGGCGGTCTCGCCGGGGCGCTGCTCCTGCTGGTCACCTGGCGCTGGTCGGTCACCGCCCGCTCCCTCGCCGGACCGGCGATGACCGTGGCGATCCTCGCCCTGGTCTCGATGCGCCCCAACGGCTATCTGCCCGCGATGTACATCATCGGCGCGCTGCCCTTCCTCGCGCTCGTCCTCGCCGGGGGCACCGCCTCCGTCGCCCACGCGGTACTCCGCAGATGGCGGAGCGAGGAGGAGAAGCGGTACGTCACCGGGGGCCGGTACGCGCTCGCCGTGGTCCTCGCGATCGCGGCCGGCGCCTACGTCGTACCGAAGTGGTACGACGGCAACCGCACCGCCATGACCACCGATGCCAACGCCCCCTACCGGGCCGCCTCCAAGTGGCTGTCCACCGAGGTCGCCGACCCGAAGGACACCCGTGTCCTCGTCGACGACGCGCTCTGGCTGGACCTGGTGCACGCCGGGTACCGGCCCGGGCTCGGGGTCATCTGGTTCTACAAGGCCGACCTCGACCCCGCTGTCACCAAGACAATGCCGCACGGATGGAAGGACATCGACTACGTCGTGGCCTCCCCGACGGTACGGCGCGACGCGGTCGACCTGCCCAACGTCAAGGCGGCGATCGAGCACTCCACCCCGGTCGCCACCTTCGGCACCGGCGACGACCGCATCGAGATCCGGCAGATCCAGTCCGAGACCGTGGGAGCCCAGTGATGAGCCAAGAGTCCATGGTCCCCGGGGAGTTGGGCGATCCGGTCGTACGCGGCGCGGCCGCGAGAGAGCCGAAGGGGCGCGCCGGTGTCGAGAGCGTGAGCGCGCGGAGGCCCGAAGGGCTGAGCACGGTCACGGTCTCGACACCGGCTGGAGCGCCCCGGAGGCGAACCGCGAAAAAAGAGGGGCTGGCCGAGCCCGGTGCCGTCACCATCGTCGTGCCGACCTTCAACGAGTCCGCGAACGTACGGGAGTTGCTGCACCGGATCACCGAATCAGTGCCCACCCGCCTGCCCTGCGAGGTCGTCTTCGTGGACGACTCCACCGACGACACCCCGGAGGTGATCTCCGAGGCGGCGCAGGACTGCCCGTTCCCGGTGACCGTGCTGCACCGGGAGGAGCCGGTCGGCGGGCTCGGCGGGGCGGTCGTCGAGGGGATCAAGGCGGCGACGTCCGACTGGATCGTCGTCATGGACGGCGATCTGCAGCATCCGCCGTCCCTGGTACCGGAGTTGGTCGGCACCGGCGAGCGCACGAACGCCGGGCTCGTCGTCGCCTCCCGGTACATCAAGGGCGGCAGCCGCGAGGGCCTGGCCGGCGGATACCGCATCGCCGTGTCGCGCGGGGCGACCTGGCTGACCAAGACGCTCTTCCCGCGCAAACTCCGCGGTATCAGCGACCCGATGAGCGGCTTCTTCGCGATCCGGCGCAGCGCGGTGACGGCGGAGGCGCTCAAGCCGCTCGGCTACAAGATCCTGCTCGAACTCGCCGTACGCAGCCGTCCGCGCGAGGTCACCGAGGTGCCGTTCGTCTTCCAGGACCGGTTCGCGGGCGAGTCCAAGTCGACGGCGCAGGAAGGCTTTCGCTTCCTCCGCCACCTCCTCGGCCTGCGCACGGCCTCGCCGGTCGCGCGCATGATCGTGTTCGGCCTGATCGGCGCCACCGGCTTCATCCCGAACCTGGTCGGCCTGTGGGCGCTCACCAAGACGGGCATGCACTACGTCCCGGCCGAGATCCTCGCCAACCAGCTGGGCGTGGCCTGGAACTTCTATCTCATCGAGCACCTCCTGTTCCGCGACCGGCGCGTGCACCGCAACTGGTGGGACCGGGCAGGCCGGTTCGCGCTGCTCGCCAACGCCGACCTGGTGCTGCGCATCCCGCTGATCGCCCTGTTCATCCACAAGTTCGGCATGGGCGCCGTGTCGGCGACCGCGCTCGCGCTCGTCATGACGTTCGTCCTGCGCTTCGTCGGAACCGAGGCACTGGTCTATCTCCCGCGCCGCAAAGGGAGTCGCAAGGTGAGTCGTACAGCGCCAAGGAGAGCCGCGTGAACAAGTACCGCAGAAGAACCGCCTTCGTCGGGGTGGGCGCCCTGACCGCCGGGCTGCTGCTCACCTCGCCGCAGTCCGCCGAGGCCGCGAACCTCGTCCTCAATCCGGGCTTCGAGACGGCGGGCGGTGACGGGATGCCGTACTGCTGGGAGAAGTCCGGCTGGGGCGACAACGACTTCGACTTCTCTACGACTTCGGACGCGCACTCCGGTTCGAAGGCGATGAAGGTCACCGTGACGCGGCGGGTGGACGGTGACCGCAAGGCGCTGATCACCGAGTCGACGACCTGCGCGCCGGTGGTGACGGCGGGCAAGCAGTACGACCTCGGGCTCTGGTACAAGACGACCACGCCGGACGCGAACATCACGCTGTTCCGGCACGACGCGACGGCCGGGTGGCAGTACTGGACCGACCTCAAGACCCTGGAGATGCAGGGCAGTTGGACCCAGGCCACGGTCCGCACGCCCGAAGTGCCCGCCGGTACCGACCGGATCACGTGGGGTGTCTCGGTGTACGGCACCGGGTCAGCGACCACCGACGACTACTCGATGGACCAGGTCCCGGACACGCTTCCGCCCGCGACCTGTACGGCGACCGCCGAGCAGTGCGCGAACGGCCGTTGGGACGTGCTCCCGACGCAGAACCCGGTGCGCTCCATGCACTCCGTCGTCCTCAACAACGGCAAGGTGCTGCTGATCGCGGGCTCCGGCAACAGCGAGGAGCAGTTCGACGCGGGGACGTTCACGAGCGCGGTGTACGACCCGGTGGCGGGGACGTACAAGGTGATCCCGACGCCGAAGGACATGTTCTGCTCGGGGCACATCCAGTTGCAGGACGGCCGGGTGCTGGTGCTGAGCGGCAACAAGGCGTTCCCGGTCGCGGGCGGCCACGGGTACGAGGGGTACAAGGACTCGTACATCTTCGACCCGGTGACCGAGACGTACAGCAAGACGAACGACCTCAACGACGGCCACTGGTACCCGTCGGCGACCGAGCTCGGCAACGGTGACGTCATCTCCTTCGGCGGGCTGCGCGAGGACTCGACGGGTTCGGTGACCGCCGAGTACTGGTCGGACGCCCAGCAGAAGTGGCTGCCGTTGTCGCAGGTCAACCAGACGTGGTCGTACTGGGGGCTGTACCCGTCGATGGTCCTGATGCAGGACGGCCGGCTCTTCTACACGGGGAGCCATGTCTTCGGGAACAACATCCCGGGGACGGGCAGCGCGATCTACGACTACAGCGCGAACACGATCACGTCGGTCTCGGGACTCCAGAACAAGGACCAACGCGACCAGTCCGCAAGCGTGTTGCTGCCTCCGGCGCAGGACCAGAAGGTCCTCACCATCGGCGGCGGCAACATCGACTCCAACCCGGACGCGAACCGGCTGACCGACATCATCGACCTCAAGGCCGCGAACCCGGCGTACACGGTGGGTCCCCAAATCCCGCAGGGGACTGTCGACTTGGGGAACGGTCCGGTGGCCGAGACCGGCAGCCAGGGCAAGATGTACGTGTCCGCCGTAGTGCTGCCGGACGGCACGGTGCTGGAGACGGGCGGCGGGCTGCACAACCGCGCGAACCCCGTCTACGAGGCGTCGATCTTCGACCCGGCGACCACCACGTTCGACCCGGTGGCCGCCGACCCCGAGGCCCGCGGATACCACTCCTCCTCGTTCCTGCTGCCGGACGGCCGGGTGATGTCGACCGGTGACAACCCGGGCAACGGCACCTGGAACCACAACGTGTCGATCTACACCCCGCCGTACCTCCTCAAGGGCACGCGGCCGACGATCACTTCGGTCATCGACAACGAGTGGGAGTACGGCGACACCCAGACGATCACCGTCGACCGGCCCATCGCCAAGGCCGAGTTGATCCGCCCGGCGGCGGTCACGCACTCCTCGGACCCCAACCAGCGTTTCGTGGACCTGCCGCTCTCGGTGGACGGCAACACGGTCGACCTGAACGTGACGAGCAACCCCAACCTGGCCCCGCCCGGCTGGTACATGCTCTTCGCGGTCGACGCCAACGGGGTCCCGTCGGTGGCCAAGTGGGTCCATCTGCAAGGCCCTTCGGCGCTCACCACGGACACCGCCTCCGCCCACGTCCACTCCTTCGCGGACTCCCTGACGGGCAAGGTCACCGAGCCCGGCAAGAAGCGCACCTCGCAGAAGGTCAGCACGACCATCTCCGGCTGCGACCGCCACTACGGCACGATCAACGTCTGCGTCCCGACGGTCTTCCCGTCGGAGGTCAAGTCGACGACCGCGGCCCGCTGTTCATGGCTCCAGCAGAACGACTACGGCCGCCTGAAGGTCAACGGCAAGGACGACCCGCTGCGCCTCGACCCGAACAGGGACGGGGTGGCGTGCGGGAAGGGTGACGTGAAGACCGTAAAGAAGAAGGGCTAGGGCCTGTCCGGCGGATCAGGTCGCAGGAGATCGACGGCATCTGATCAGCGCCGGTGAGCGGGGTCTGGTGCGTGCAGCTGCAAGGCGGAGGAGGGCGGCAACGCGGAGCGTTGGCAACCGACGACAACGCCGCAGATGTGCGTGCCAGGCCCCGCGTCTGCGGCATGATCCGCCGGACAGGCCCTAGCGGTCGCCTACGAACTCGGCGAGGGCACCACCCTGTTGGGGTGTGCGCCCTCGCCGAGTTCAATCTTGAGCAGGTCCCGCTGGGCGGGCGGCGTGAATCGGGTGACGTATCCCATCGGATCAGGCGTGGTGGGAGCGGAGCAGGGCGGCCATCTCCTCAAGGGAGACAGAGCCGTCGCGCCCCTCGGCCTCGGCCTCGTCCGCCAGGCGGTTCAGCCAGGAATCCTCGGCCCGCTCTTCGAGTTCGCGCAGCCGCCGGTACTCGTCGATGTCGATGACCACAGCCTCCTGCTTGAGATGTACATCTAGGCTCACTCCGAAAGCCCGTGCTCCAGCACGTTCAGCGTGCGGTCCACCAGGTCTTTGAAATCGTCCCGGTGGCCGTGTTCCGCCCAGTACAGGGACGTCTCCATCAGGCCGCCGATGAGCGACATGGCGTAGACCCGCACCTCCAGGCTCTCCGGGTCCCGGCCGGTGCGCTCGGCGATGGCCTCGCAGAGCATGTTGCCGGTGACCGACATGCTCTCCATCATGCGGGAGCGCACCGCCGGGACCTGGACCATGAGGTGGGTGCGGAGGCGGGAGGTCTCCTGGTCCTCCTTCATGCCGTACTTGATGGCCTTCTGCATCACGTAGCGGAGGGTGACCATCCAGGGTTCGTCGGCCGGGCGGGCCCGGAGTTCGTCCATGATGATCGGGTCGAACTCGTCCGTGATGACGATGTCTTCCTTGGTCGGGAAGTAGCGGAAGACGGTCGACGGCGACACCTCGGCGCGCTCGGCGATCTGCTCGATCGTGGTCGCGTCGTAGCCCTGCTCCTTGACGAGCGCGTAGGTCGCGGTGCGGATCGCTTCGCGGGTCTTGATCTTCTTGCGCTCGCGGAGGCCCAGTTGAGGGCGGTCGGCGGGGCTGAAGGGGGAGGGTGCGGCCGTCATGGTGTTCATTGTCCGGCATCCGCCACGGCGACGGCCACGGCTGTGGCGGGGTCTTCCTCCTCCCGCGCCGCGGGCGCGGCCGGGGTGTTCGGCAGGAACGCCGCCGCCAGCAGCGCGGTGACGAGGGCCGCGGCGCCGCACACCAGCAGGACCAGGCCCATGCCGTGGACGTACGCGCTGTTCGCGGAGGCGATGAGGTCGGCCGAACCGGTCTTCTGGCCGACGATGTGTGCTGCTACGACGGACTCGCCGGCCGTGTCCGCCGCCTTCGCGGGCAGGCCGGTCACGTCCAGGCGGTCCCGGAAGGTACTGGCCAGCAGGCTGCCCAGCAGGGCGATGCCGATCGCGGCGCCGACCTGGCGCATGGTCATGAGGAGCCCGGCGCCGCTGCCGGCCCGGTCGCGGGGGAGCGCGCCGAGGGCGCCGTCCATCGCGGGGACGATCGAGAAGCCGAAACCGAAGCCGGTGACGGACAGCCACAGCGCGGTGAAGCCGTAGCCGGAGTCGACCGTCGTACGGCTGCCGAGGACGGCGGCGAAGGCGAGGACCACCAGGCCCGCGGTGACCACGGCTCGGGAGCCGAACTTGGCGACGAGCGGCTGCGCGGCGCGGGCCGCGACGATCAGGCCGCCCATCATGGGCAGCAGGCGGACGCCGGTGCCGAGCGCGTCGTTGCCGAGGACCGCCTGGAGGTACTGCGGCAGCACGAACAGCAGCCCGGACAGGACGAACATCACGAGGGTCGCGGCCATGGTGTTGAAGAGGAAGCCGCGGTGGGCGAGCAGTTCCATGTCGAGCATGGGCCGTTCCATACGCCGTTCGCGAAGTACCAGGGCGGCGATCAGGACGGCGGAGCCGATCAGCATGCCCACGATCAGCGGGTCGCCCCAGCCGCGGCTGGGTGCCTCGATGATCGCGTAGATGAGGGCGCCGAGACCCGCCGCGGTGAACGCGGTGGAGAGGGCGTCGACCTTGGGGGAGGCGGGGTCGCTGGTCTCGGGCAGCAGGAAGACGCAGGCCGCTATGCCGATCGCGGCCATCGGGATGTTGACCAGGAAGACCGAGCCCCACCAGAAGTGGTTGAGCAGCCAGCCGCCGATGATCGGGCCGAGCGGCAGGCCGAGCGAGGAGGCGGCGGAGATGATGCCGACGGCCTTGGTGCGCTCGTCGGGGCCGAAGAGCGAGGGCAGGACGGACAGGGCGAGCGGGGTGATCAGGGCCGCGCCCACCCCCATCACCGTGCGGGCGGCGATGACCCAGTTCACATCGTTGGCCATCACGCCGGCCACGGAGCCGGCGAGGAAGATGCCGAGCCCCACGACCAGCATCCGGCGCCGTCCGAAGCGGTCGCCGAGGAGTCCGGCGGGGAGCATCAGGGCCGCGAAGACGATGACGTAGGAGTCCGCCATCCACTGCTGCTGGCCGGTGGTGGCGCCGAGGTCGCCGGCCATGGTGGGCAGGGCGACGTTGAGGATCGTCGTGTCGAAGCCGAGCGTGAGCATGCTCGCGACCAGGGCCCCGAGGGCCCACCAGCGGCGCGGATCGCGTCGTACCTCATGGGATTGAGTGACAGTAGCCATGAGATGAGAGTAGCTGTCAAAAGGTGTCTGCTGTCAATGGGGATCGACTTTCAGCGCATGAAAAATGGCCACGGCTGGAGAGCCGTGACCATGAACAGGAGGTGTCTCGGGTGCTACCCGTGCTGGTAGGCCACCAGGGAGATCCCCACGTAGTGCACCAGGAACGCCGCCACCGTGAGCGAGTGGAAGACCTCGTGGAAACCGAACCAGCGCGGTGACGGATTCGGGCGCTTGATGCCGTAGATCACGCCGCCCGCGCTGTAGAGCAGTCCGCCGACGACCACCAGGACCAGGACGGCGATGCCGCCCGTGCGCATGAAGTCGGGCAGGAAGAAGACGGCCGCCCAGCCCATCGCGATGTAGCAGGGGGTGTAGAGCCAGCGCGGTGCGCCGACCCAGAAGACGCGGAAGGCGATGCCGGCCGCCGCCGCGCCCCAGATGCTCCACAGCAGCCATTGGCCCTTGGCGCCCGGCAGCAGCAGCATCGTCAGGGGCGTGTACGTGCCCGCGATGATCAGGAAGATGTTGGCGTGGTCGAGTCTGCGCAGGACACCGTCCATGCGCGGGCTCCAGTCGCCCCGGTGGTACAGGGCGCTGACGCCGAAGAGCAGGCAGGCCGTCAGGGCGAAGATCCCGCAGGCGATACGGGCCCGGGGTGTGTCGGCGAGAGCGGTGAGCACCAGGCCGGAGACGAGAACGGCCGGGAACATGCCGAGGTGCAGCCAGCCGCGCAGCTTCGGCTTCACATGGTCGGGGAGGGAGAGCGCGGAGGGACCGTGGCCGTCTGTCGGCGTGTCCGTGGGCGCGTCGGGGACGGACGCAGTCATGCGCTCAATCGTACCTACGGAACCGTAAGTTACGTATCAGTGCGACGAGATGGGGGCCGGAAGTGGCCACTCTCTCATGCGTAGCCGACAGCCGGGTACCCGGGGTGAATCGGTGGTGACGCACGGAAAACATGCCGATGAGTGGCTGATGAGTGGCGATCCTCACGTCGCTCGTATGTGAGGCCCTCTGGACATATGGGCGGACGCGTCGGATGATCAAATGAGTGCGGTCGGCACCGGATGAGCGCCAAGATCGACCATCGTGAAGCATCCGGGTCGAGGCCCCCACGGGGCACCAAGGACAAAATCCCTCATCATAGGAGCAATCGTGGCGCGCGACATCGCGGCTCCCCCCGTCATCCCAACCGAACACAAGGAACTGATCTCGTGGGTCAACGAGATCGCCGAACTGACCCAGCCGGACAGCGTGGTCTGGTGTGACGGATCCGAAGCGGAGTACGAGCGGCTCAGCGAGGAGCTCGTCCAAAAGGGCACCTTCAAGAAGCTCGACCCGATCAAGCGCCCCAACTCGTACTACGCCGCCTCCGACCCGACCGATGTCGCCCGGGTCGAGGACAGGACGTTCATCTGCTCCGAGCAGGAGCAGGACGCGGGTCCCACCAACCACTGGAAGGCTCCTGCTGAAATGCGGGAGATCTTCGCGGGAGAAAAGGGCATCTTCCGCGGCTCCATGAAGGGCCGGACGATGTACGTCGTCCCGTTCTGCATGGGCCCCCTCGGTTCGGACCTCTCCGCGATCGGCGTCGAGATCACCGACTCCGCCTACGTCGCCGTCTCCATGCGCACCATGACCCGCATGGGACAGCCCGTCCTCGACGAACTCGGCACCGACGGCTTCTTCGTGCGTGCTGTGCACACGCTCGGAGCGCCGCTGGCCGAGGGCGAGGCGGACGTACCGTGGCCGTGCAACTCCACCAAGTACATCTCGCACTTCCCCGAGAGCCGCGAGATCTGGTCCTACGGCTCCGGCTACGGCGGGAACGCGCTGCTCGGCAAGAAGTGCTACGCCCTGCGCATCGCCTCCGTGATGGCGCGGGACGAGGGCTGGCTCGCGGAGCACATGCTGATCCTCAAACTCACCCCGCCGCAGGGCGAGTCGAAGTACGTGGCCGCCGCTTTCCCGAGCGCCTGCGGCAAGACCAACCTCGCGATGCTGGAGCCCACCGTCTCCGGCTGGACCGTCGAGACGATCGGTGACGACATCGCCTGGATGCGGTTCGGGGAGGACGGCCGGCTCTACGCGATCAACCCCGAGGCCGGTTTCTTCGGCGTCGCGCCCGGTACCGGTGAGCACACCAACGCCAACGCGATGAAGACGCTGTGGGGCAACTCCGTCTTCACCAACGTCGCGTTGACCGACGACAACGACATCTGGTGGGAGGGCATGACGGAGGAGACTCCGGCCCACCTCACGGACTGGAAGGGCAACTCCTGGACGCCGGAGTCCGGTTCGCCCGCCGCCCACCCCAACGCCCGCTTCACCGTGCCCGCTTCGCAGTGCCCGATTATCGCGCCCGAGTGGGAGGACCCCAAGGGCGTGCCGATCTCGGCGATCCTGTTCGGCGGCCGGCGCGCCTCGGCCGTACCGCTGGTGACGGAGTCCTTCGACTGGAACCACGGTGTCTTCCTCGGCGCCAACGTGGCCTCCGAGAAGACCGCCGCCGCCGAGGGCAAGGTCGGTGAGCTGCGCCGCGACCCCTTCGCCATGCTGCCGTTCTGCGGCTACAACATGGGTGACTACATGGGCCACTGGGTCGATGTGGCCAAGGGCCGCGACCAGGCGACGCTGCCGAAGATCTACTACGTGAACTGGTTCCGCAAGAACGACGCGGGCAAGTTCGTGTGGCCCGGCTTCGGCGAGAACAGCCGGGTCCTGAAGTGGATCGTGGAACGCCTCGACGGCAAGGCCGAGGGCGTCGAGACCCCGATCGGCGTGCTGCCGGCCAAGGGCGCCCTCGACACCAAGGGCCTCGACCTGTCCGAGGCGGACCTGGACTTCCTGCTCACCGTCGACAAGGACGTGTGGCGCGAGGAGGCCGCTCTGGTCCCCGACCACCTCAACACCTTCGGCGACCACACGCCGAAGGAACTGTGGGACGAGTACCGGGCGTTGGTGCAGCGCCTGGGCTAGAACCCACCGAAGACTCCGCGGCCGGCCGCCGATTGTGCCCTGACCAGCAATGTCGTCACAGGCCGGCCGCGGTGGCAGTACAACGGGCAGGGCCCCGCACAACGGCGTGCGGGGCCCTGCCCGTCGCCGTTACACCACCGGGGCTCCACGGCGCACCTCTGGCCGCCATTTCGCGTATCTCCCCTGCCCAGGACGGGATTTCGGGGGACACTCGGGACAACCTGCAACGAACCCCGAAGTGAGGTGAGCGGGGTGCGCACACCGGTCAGCGATCCCCTGAGCGTGGGGCCGTACCGGATCGCCGGGCGGCTCGGCTCCGGCGGGATGGGATGGGTGTATCTCGGCCGGTCGCCGGCCGGGCGTGAGGTGGCGGTGAAGGTCGTACGGCCCGAACTGGCCGCGGAGAGCGAGTTCCGCGAGCGCTTCGCCCGCGAGGTCGCCGCCGCCCGGCTGGTCAGCGGCGCCTACACCGCGGCCGTCGTCGACGCCGACACCGAGGCCGAACTCCCTTGGCTGGCGACGATGTACGTGCCCGGGCCGTCCCTCGCCGAGGCCGTCGGATCGGACGGTCCGCTGCCCGAGGCGCAGGTCCGCAGGCTCGGCGCGTTCCTCGTCGAGGCGCTGCAGGCGATCCACGCGGCCAACCTGGTCCACCGCGACCTCAAACCGGCCAACGTGCTGCTCGCCTCCGACGGCCCCCGCGTCATCGACTTCGGCATCTCGCGTGTCGAGGGCGCCCCGAGCCTCACCCAGGCCGGGATCGTGGTGGGCACCCCGCCGTTCATGTCCCCTGAGCAGATGACGGCAGGTCAGATCGGCCCGCCCAGCGATGTGTTCTCCCTCGGCGGTGTCCTGGTGTACGCGCTGACGGGCCGCCCGCCGTTCGGCACGGGCGAGGCGGTGAGCCTGCGGGTCGTGCACCGCCCACCCGAACTGGACGGCGTACCACCGGGGATACGGCCGCTGCTCGCGCGGTGTCTGGCCAAGCGCCCCGAGGATCGTCCTCAACTGGCCGACTTGCTGGGCGAGTTGCTCGCGCAGCCGCGGCCCGCGACCTGGCCGCCGCCCGCCGTGGCCCGCACGATCGAGGTCCGGCGCGGTGAACTGGCGGCCCGGCGCGGGGGCGGCACCAGCCTGCCGGTGCCGTCCTGTCTGCTGCTGCACGCGCAGGCCCTGCTGGACGCGGGCCTCACCGACGACATGATCACGCAGGCGGTGGTCCGTGGCGACGCCTGAGGCCTCCCTCCCGCCCGGCCGGGACTACGACATCGGTTCGTCCTGGCGGCAGTTGACCCACACCTGGGGCGCCCGCCGGAATTACCACGTCGAGAGCGATGTCGATTCCGTCTCCCTGCAATTCGATCTAGAGGCGTCCGGGCGCACGCTCACCGTGCGTTTCATGACCACGAAAAGACTCCTTGTCGCCTTTGTCACCGACGGTCATTCTCTGCGCAAGGATCAATTGGCGATCGCCGCCGCCGCGTCGAACGCGTGGAACACCGAACAGCTGAATCCCATGCTCTCGGTGTGGGACGTACGCGGACCGAAACCGTGCCTCGCCGGGGTCTGCGACCTCCCGCTGACCTGCCGGATCTCCCAGGCCGATTTCGATGTTCTGGCCAGTGATTGGGTGGAACGGGCGCGACAGATGTTCACCCGTTGTCATCAGGTCTTCCAGCTTTAGAAGTGAATTGAGCATTCTCAGTCAACCCCTTTCGGCCACCGCCCTGTTGCCTCCACTATGGGCGCCAACGGGGGGTCGTCATGAGACATACGTTGTTCACTGCCCTGCTGTTCGGATTGTTGATCGCGGTGATTCCGGCGGGGCCGGCGGCCGCGGCCGGCGCGGACTGCGGCAAGAACTTTCCGACGCGGCTGGGCTGTTGGCAGGACGCGCTGGACGACGGGGCCGTGGTCACGGTCACGCTGAACAAGCCGCTGGGCTTCGACGCCGGCCAGAAGGGCAGCCAGGCCGCCGTCCGCCGGGACCTCAGGAACCTTCGGGTACAGGTACCGGCCGGCGTCCACACCGGCCAGGGCGGCACCGCGCTGATCGTCCTGGCCGGCCGCGCACTTGTCGACCGGGACGCCCGGATCGACCGGCTGGACGACAGGACACTGGGTGAACTCCCCGCCTGCGGCAGCGACTTGTGCAAGGCACTCAAGAAGTCCCCGCTCACCGGCGGCCAACTGATCGACAAGAAGGTGGGCGTCGCCGAACTCGGGGGCGGACACAAGTCCACGGACTACACACGAGTCCTGCTGTTCGCCCTGACCGCCGTACTCCTCCTCCTGCTCCTGGCCCTCCTCCTCGCGGTCCGCCGCTCGCGCACCCCGGCCGTCGCAGGCGCCACGAAGGCCCGCTCCGAGGAGGCCGCCACCGAGACCACCGCCCGACTGCGCCCCGTCCCGCCCGCACCGGCCCCGTCCTCCTACGGCCGCCGGGTCGGCCCCCGCACCGGCCCGTCCCGAACAGCCGTCGTGCGTACGGCGCTTCATCCGCAGGGCTACGTCGAACTCGACCACGTCCTGTACCGCGCGGTGTGGGCCGAACCGGACCGGACACCGCCCGTGCCCGGCGCGTACGTCGAGGTCACCGACGCCCACGAAGCCGACTCCGACGTCCTGTACGCCTTCCCGCCCGCCGCCCGGCACCACGCGCGCGGCACCTCGTGACCCCCGTACCGCCCGGTCGACCAGGAGACGCCATGCACAGCGAATACCCGCCCACGATGCCGGCGGAGTACGCCGACATCGAGTTCGAGAACAACGCGCAACGGCTGCCGCTCGTGCTGTGCCTGGACACATCGAGTTCCATGGCGGGCGCGCCGATCCAGACGCTCAACGACGCGCTCGCCGAGTGGACCAGGGAACTCCACGACGACGTCTCCCTCAGCTACAGCGTCGAGGTCGCCGTGATCACCTTCGGCGGCCGGGGCGTCGGCGCCTGGCGCGGGCCCCAACTCCTCGACCCGCGCGCCCCGTTGAGCCCCTTCGTGCCCGCGCACGCCTTCCAGGCCCCCCGGTTCACCGCGTCCGGCGTGACCCTGATGACGGAGGCGCTGGAGCTGGCCATGCATGTCGTCGCCGCCCGCAAGGCGGAGCTGCGCGCGTCCGGACTCCAGTACTACCGCCCGCAGATCTGCCTGGTCACCGACGGCCTCCCCACCGATGCCACCGGCCACATGACCGACTCCTGGCACCGGCTGCTGCCCGTCCTCGCCGACGAGCAACAGGCCCGCCGCTTCCGGCTCTACGCGATCGGCGTCGGCGGCATCACCGACCGCGGCGAGCAGGTGCTCCAGGCCTTCGCGCCGAAGTTCAACGCGCGCATCCAGGGCTTCCCGTTCCGCGAGCTGCTCCAGATGATGTCGGCCAGCGCGAACGCCGAGCAGAAGGGCGCGGGCGACGAGGTCTTCGAGAAGATCTTCAGCCAGTTCAAGACCCAGCGCCCGGCCTGGGAGAGCTGAGCGGTGGCCGAATCGCCCTGGCGCATCCACGGCCTGAGCGTCGAGGGCTACCGGCACCGCCGTACCGGCACGCCCTGCCAGGACGCCTGCACCTACACGACCTCCACGTCCGTGTCCGTCCTCGCCGTCGCGGACGGCGCGGGCAGCCGCCCGCACTCCGACCAAGGGGCCCTGCACGCCGTCGAGTTGGCGGCCGAGCACTTCCGGCGCCGGGCCGCCGCCGCGTCCGGCTGCCCGCCGGGCGAGGAGGTCCACGACCTGCTCGCGGACGCCTTCCACGACGTCAGCAAGATCTTCCTGGACACCTACGGCAGCACCGCCCCCGACTACGCGACCACCCTCACCGTCGTCGTCCTCACGCCCGGCTGGCTCGGCCATCTCAGCGTCGGCGACGGCTTCGTCGTCGTCCGCGCCGGAACCGAGGACGGGGAACGGCAGTTCCACCTCCTCCCGCAGCCGCCCGCCGTCAGCGAGTACAGCAACGAGACCGTCTTCCTCACCTCGCCCGACGCACCCCGCCGGCTGCGCACCGACTGCGTGGCCGACCCGCGCGTCGACGGCGTGCTGCTGTCCACCGACGGCCTCACGCAGGCCGCGCTCTCCCTCTCCGGCGGCGGCCCGCCACAGCCCAACACCTCTTTCGTGGAAGCGGTGTTGGGCTCCCTCGACACCCCGGGACCGGTGACCGACAAAGCGCACGAGAGCCTCGCCGCCCTCCTCAGGTCGGACCGGCTCACCAGCCTCAACGCCGACGACAAGACCCTGCTGCGGGCCGTGCGCACGGCCCGCAGCAGGGTCTTGTCGTCGGCGTTGAGG
>NZ_JBXVPZ010000012.1:0-60808 GCF_057961495.1 Streptomyces sp. P5F9
CTCTGTGAGGTCGGGGAGGGCGGGGGACATGAGTGCGTCTTGGAGAGCGCGTGGCGGCGGCCGAACGCTGATCGCTGTAATCGCGGCGGCGGTCGTTGCGGGTGTTGTGCCGTCGATGGGGGCCAGTAGCCCAGCTCATGCAGCGGAGCAGTTGGCTGCTGCGACGGGGGCGGCTGAGACGAAGTCGGCGGCGTCCTTGTCCGCGGCTGAGGGTGCTGCGGAAGCCAGTGGCGCGAATGTCGAGGTCACTTCGCTGCGGAGCGAGTCCGGTGAGGTATACGCGACTCCGGACGGGCAGTTGGAGGCTGTGCAGCACCTGAAGCCGGTGCGTACCCGCGTGGACGGCGCGTGGAAGGTGATCGACAACACTCTGTCGAAGCGGAGTGACGGCAGCGTGGTGCCCACTGCCGCCGCGGTGGGGCTGTCCTTCTCCAAGGGGGGATCGGATCCTCTGGTGACGTTGGACAGGGCGGGGCGGAAGCTGTCCTTCTCGTGGCCGACATCGTTGCCATCGCCGACATTGGACGGGGATACCGCCACCTACGCGAATGTGTTGCCGGATGTGGACTTGAAGGTCCGTTCGGTCACCGACGGATTCAGCGAGCTGCTGGTGGTGAAGACCGCCGACGCGGCGAAGAACCCGGCGTTGGCCGAGTTGAAGCTGGGCGTCGATTCTCCGGGCCTTGACCTGCAGGAGACCGCTTCCGGCGGCCTGGAAGCGCTGGATCAGGCAGCGGGCGGCGTCGTTTTCCAGGCGGCCAAGCCCGTCATGTGGGACTCGGCGGAGGCTTCTGGCACCCAGACACAGGTGGTGCAAAGGCCGGCCACCGAAAAGACTGCCGCCGCAGCGGCCGGTTCCGTGGCAGGAGATGCCAAGGCCGGTCCCGGGGACGCCGCGAAGGTGGCGCCGATCGGCGTCGACGTGGCCTCGGACGACAGCGAGCTTCGGCTGACTCCGGACCAGGGGATGCTGACGGATCCGGGGACGACGTTCCCCGTCTATATCGACCCGCAGACCTACACTCCCAAGGCCGGGGAGTGGACGATGGTGTCGCGGTACTGGGCGTCCGAGCCGCAGTGGCGGTTCAACGGCGACTCGGACGCGGGTGTGGGGTATTGCGGCTGGGACTACTGCGCGCCGTACGACGTGAAGCGACTGTTCTTCAAGTTCCCGACCTCTCGGTTCGCGGGCAAGTCGATCATTTCTGCGACCTTTGTGGGGCATGAGACCTGGTCGGGTTCGTGCGACGCGCGTGCGGTGCAGCTGTGGCGGACGAAGTCGTTCGACTCGGGTACGACCTGGAACAGCTCGGCCGACAACTGGCTCGACCTGCTGGATTCGAAGAACGTCGCCAAAGGTGGCAGCGCGAGCTGCCCGTCCGGAGATGTCGAGCTCGACGCGACCGACGGGGTGAAGTACGCCGCCTCGCAGGATTCGGCGTACACGTCATTCGGCCTGCGGGCTCCGGCGTCGGACGAGGGCGACAAGTACAGCTGGAAGCGGTTCTCGGACGACGCGTATCTACGGGTGAAGTACAACCAGTCGCCCAAGCAGCTGACTATGAAGCAGCTGACCATGAACCCGGGGGCCACCTGCAGGAAGCCGGACAGCAAGGTCCGGATCCGGTCGCTGCCGACGATCACAGCGAACGATGTGACGGACCCTGACGGCGATCAGGTGAGTGTGCAGTTCCAGCTGTGGTGGGACGCGGGCAGTGGGTTCAAGGCTCAGTGGACCTCGGCGTTGATCGGTCCGAAGAAGTCCGCTTCGGATTTCAGCACCAAACTGGTCGAGCAGATCACTTCCGCCAAGAAGATCCCGAAGAACACCACACTGGCCTGGTTTGCCAGGGTCAGGGACTACGACGAAGGCAAGGCCTACAGCTACTCGCCTTGGTCGGCGGCGGGGTCGGCGACAGGCTGCTACTTCGTCTGGGACACGAGTGTGCCCGCCGGACCGTCACTCACTTCCGGGGACTATCCGGCGGCGGATGACAGCAACCCGGACGATCCGGTGTACGACGGGGTGGGTCGCTACGGCACGTTCACCATCGATGCGGCTGACACGGATGTGGTCAAGTATCAGTTCGGGGTGAATGAGGAGCCATCCTCGGACAATGAGGTGACGACGTCAGGCGGGGCGGCGAAGACCGTCAGCTTCCGCCCCACTCGTTCGGGTACGAACTTCCTTTACGCACAGGCATTTGACGCGGCGGGCAACGGCAGTGAGCCGACGCGCTACATGTTCCGGGTGAAGTCGGGCCAGCCGGCCCGGGCCCAGTGGAAGCTGGACGAGGCATCCGGTGCGACGCAGGCCGAGGGCACCGCCGGGCAGCGGACCCTCGATGTCAAGGGCGGCGCGGTACTCGGCGCGGCAGGTGTCGACGGCACTGCGGTGTCGCTGGACGGAGTCGACGACTATCTGGTCTCGGACATTCCGACGGTGGACACGTCCGGCAGTTTCTCCGTGGCCGCATGGGTGAAGCTGGACAAGATGCCGGACGGCGCCGCGGTGATCGCGACACAGCCGGGCAACAACGCCCCTGGCTTCGAGCTGTATTACTCCAAGAGCTACGACCGGTGGGTGTTCAACCAGTACTCGGCCGACACCACGACGGCGACACCGGTACGGGTGATGCAGTCGGCGGCGGGCGGAGTGAAAGCCGGTGAGTGGGTGCATCTGGCCGGCACCTACTCCTCGGGCTCTGATCTGCTGTCGCTGTATGTGAATGGGGCCCTTGCGGGTACTGCGTCCTACTCCACGCCGTGGGACGCGCGGCGAGGATTGCAGATCGGCGCCGCCAGTCTCGGCGGTACGGCGACTAATTTCTTCCCCGGGACGATCGACGATGTACGCATCTTCGACAAGCCTCTGTCGTCGGCCGAGGTGACCAGCCTCTACAACAAGAAACCGATCGGCAACGGCCGCCCGGCGCGTGCGGTGTTCCCGTTGAACGAGCCGGCCACCGGAAGCGACGGCAATGCGACCGCCCAGGTGACAGGTCACGCGGACGTGAACCCGGCGGTGTTCAAGGGAGGCGCCAAACCGGGCGGGGCGGGACGGGCCGGCGCGGCACTGAGTCTGGACGGTGTGGACGACTATGCCGCCACTCCTGGCCCGGCGGTGAACAACCAGGGCAGTTTCTCGGTGGCGGCCTGGGCGAAACTGTCCAAGACCAAGCCCACCCACGGTGCGGTGATCGTGGCTCAGACGAGCACGGTAATGCCCGGCTTCGAGTTGTACTACTCGCCCACCTACGGCTGGACGTTCAACCAGTACTCGCAGGACAGCACGAGCGGCACGCCTGTGCGGGCAGCTCAGGGCGATCCCAACAAGGCCCCGGGCGGGGAGTGGACCCAGGTGGTTGGTTCCTACGATGCGGTCAGCGATGACCTGCGGCTGTATGTGCAGGGCAAGTGGGTGGCCACCACGAAGTTCAGCGCGCCGTTCTACGGCAGCGGTCCTTTGCAGATCGGAGCGAGCAGTTTCAGCGGCGCTCCGGCCAGCTTCTTCCCGGGCCAGATCTCGGACGTGCAGCTGTACGACCGTGCCCTCTCTGCTCCCGAGATCGCGGAGATGTTCGACAGCCGGCCGACGGTCGAGGGCCGCTGGAAGCTGGACACCTTCTCCGGGGCCCCGGCCACCAGCGCGGACGACCTCGTCCGCGAGGACCACACCTCCCATCCGCTGACACTCAGCGACGAGGCGAGCATCGACGCCACGGGCAACAGCAGCATGGTCGGAGACGGCGGGCTGCTGTTGAAAGGCACCAGCAAGAGCTACGCGTCCACGTTGGCCTCGCCGATCGACACCAGTGCCAGCTTCACCGCCTCGGCATGGGTGACCGCACCGAGCCGCCCCACCAAGACGGTGACAGTGATGAGCATGGCCGGGGCCAACGCCAACGGATTCGTGGTGCGTTACGTCCCCGATGCCACGGATCCGGCGAACGCGGGCCGGTGGCAACTGGAGATGGCCGACTCCGACACTCTCACCGCGGCCAAGTCCACGGCGGAACACACCAACTTCCAGAACACCAACTCCTGGAACCATCTGGCGGTCGTCTACGACGCATACGCAGGGCAGTTGCGGCTGTACGTCGATGGGCTACTGAGGACGACTCTGTGCGCGGATGACGACGATGACGGAGTGCCCAACACTCCCACCTGCACCGAAGCGGTGTCGTGGAACTCGTCGGTGCTGCCCTTCGCCGCGACGAAGGGCCTCCAACTCGGCCGGGCCAAGACCGGTGCCAGTAGCTGGGGTGAGTACTGGAGCGGCGCGATCGACGACGTGTGGGTCTTTCAGGGCGCGGCGAGCGACACCCAGATCGCGCAGCTGGCCAACGGGGCCGACATCGGCACCATTCCTGGCCCGTGACCTGACCGGGATGGGATCGCCGTAGCTGGGGCTGATCCCGTCCCTCTCTGGTCACCAGCGGTCAGCAGAGCACGAGCAAGGTCTCTTTCTTCAGTGGGAACCCCGCCGGGCGGGGTCCGTGTGGCATGCGCGGCAGGGGATGGACACAGTGAGGCGAACAGACATGACAGCGAAGGTCAGCAGACAGATACGCCGCAGAATCGCGCTGACGGTTTCGACCGTCCTGGTCGGCACGCTGCTGCAGGCGACGGTTGCCGAGAGCGCTGCGGCAAGCAACCTGGCACCGGTGCCGGTGTCCGAGAAGCCGGTGTCCGGTCACGGGGTGGAGATGCTGCCCCGCAAGACCGACGGCGAGCCTCGCGTGCCGAAGAAGGCACCCAAGCACGCCTGGGCGGAAGCCGGTTCGGCCGCTGTGACCCTTGCACCCGATGCCAAGTCCACCGCCGCGGCCGGTGACCTGCCGATCTCACTGACCGCTCCCACACAGTCCAAGAGCAAGTCGGCCTCGGCCAAGGACAAGAAAACTGACTCTCACCCCTGGTCGGGCGAAGCCACGGTGCGAGTCCTGGACGCGAAGACCGCGAAGCAGGCAGGCGTCGACGGCCTGCTGTTCACCGTTCAGCCACACCAGGGCGCGGTCGGCGACACGACCGGCGTCAGCGTCGACTACTCCTCCTTCGCCCAGGCATACGGCGGCGCGTATGCGGCCCGCTTCAAGCTCGTACGCCTGCCGGCCTGCGCGGCGACCAGTCCGGGCAGCAAGGGGTGTTCCACCGCCACACCGGTCACCACCGCCAACGACACCAGCACACACACCCTCACCGCCGACGCGCTTTCCATGCCGAGCACGAGCGGTGCCGCGGCGGCGCCTATGGTCCTCGCGGCGACCACGGGCACCTCCAGCGATCACGGCGACTACAAAGCCAGCCAGCTGTCGGCCTCTTCCGCATGGCAGACCAACCTGAACACCGGTGATTTCTCCTGGTCCTACAACATGCCGGTGCCGGGTGTACCGGGGAAGCTCGCGCCGACGGTCGGCCTCTCCTACTCGTCCAGCGGCATCGACGGCCGCACGGCTAACACCAATAATCAGGCGTCCTGGGCGGGTGACGGCTTCAACCTGTGGTCGGGGTCCATCGAACGCAGCTACAAGCCGTGCGCCGACGACGGGATCAAGAACGCCGACGGGACCAAGCCGGGCGATGTGTGCTGGGCCTACGACAACGCCACGATGTCCTTCAACGGGCACTCCGGCGAGCTGATCGCGACCGGCACCGACTCGTTCAGGCTCAAGGGCGACGACGGCACGAAGATCGACCGCATCTACGGCTCCGACACCAACGTGCGCTCCAACGGCGCCCACAACGACGAGTACTGGCGTGTCACCACCACCGACGGCACCCGTTACTACTTCGGCTACAACAAGCTTCCCGGCTGGGCGAGCGGGGACGACACCACCGACTCGACCTGGACCGTGCCGGTCTATGGCGATGATGCCGACGAACCCTGCCACGCTGCGACATTCGCCGCCTCGTGGTGCCAGCAGGCGTGGCGCTGGAACCTCGACTACGTCGTCGACCCGCACGGCAACGCGATGGCCTACTACTACGGCAAGGAGACCAACTACTACGCCCGCAACCTCAAGCCGTCCGACGAGACGGTCTACGACCGCGGCGGATACCTCGACCGAATCGAATACGGGCTGAAATCCTCAGCGATGTACGGTACGAAGCCGCTGGCCAAGGTGGACTTCACCTCTCTTGAGCGGTGCCTGCCCCAGACCGGTGTGACCTGCGATGCCGCCACCATCGACGACAAGTCCTTCTACTGGTACGACACGCCCTGGGACCTGAACTGCAAGTCAGACGTGGACTGCACGAAGTCCTACTCGCCGAGCTTCTGGACCCGCAAGCGGCTCACGGCCGTGACCACCGAGGTCCTGCAGTCGAGCGGCACCTATGCGCCCGTCGACACCTGGACCCTCAACCACCGCTGGGGCATGGCGGACATCGACTACCAAATGCTGTTGGACTCCGTCCAGCACACAGGGAAGTCCACGACCCCCAACATCACCCTGCCAAAGGTGACCTTCGCCTACGACCAACGGGCCAACCGCCTAGACATCGCCGGGGACGACACCGCGCCGTTCATCAAGGAGCGGCTGTCGACGATCTCGGACGAGTCCGGCGGCCAGACGGACGTGACCTACTCCACCGCGGCCTGCGACGCGGCCAGTCTCCCCACTCCGGAGACCAACACCACGCGCTGCTACCCCGTGTACTTCACCAGGGAAGGCGCCGTCGACCCGACCAAGCAGTGGTTCAACAAGTACGTCGTCGAGGCGGTCACCCAGACCGACCGCACCAAGTCGTCCCCGGACATGGTCACCCGCTACTCCTATCTGGGCGGCGCGGCCTGGCACTTCGACGACGATGACGGGCTGACCAAGGAAAAGTACAAGACCTGGTCCACCTGGCGCGGCTACGCCCATGTGCGGGTGCAGACGGGCGGCCAGGACCCGGTCGGCATGAAGTCCCAAACCGACCACTACTACCTGCGCGGCATGGACGGCGACAAGGCCGACAGCAGCGGAGGCACCCGCACCGTCACCGTCTCCGACGACAACGGCGGCACCATCACCGACCACGACTCGGCGGCCGGTTTCGAGTACAAGACCGAGGCCTACAGCGGCCCCAGTGGCCTCGTCCTGAGCAAGACGGTCAGCACTCCCTGGCACTACGAGACGGCCAGGCGAATCCGCTCGTGGGGAGCCGAGACCGCCAACCTCACCGGCACCAAATCCACCCGCTCCTGGACCTCGCTCGACGGCGGCGTCGGAGCCAAGTGGCGGCAGACGTACAAGACGAACACATTCGAGAACGTCGCCGGCCGCATCACGCAGACCGACGACTTCGGCGACGACTCCACCTCGGCCGACAACCAGTGCACCCGCACCACCTACGTCGACAACACCACCGACTGGATCCTCGACAAACCCTCCCGGACCGAGACCGTCGCCGTGGCCTGCGACGGCACGCCGGACCGGTCCAAGCAGGTCATCTCCGACAACCGCAGCGCCTATGACGGTCAGGACTACGGGGCCGCCCCCACCAAGGGCGACGCCACCCACGTGGCGACGCTGAAGTCGCATGACGGCAAGACGGCCACATACACGGAGTCCGGCGCCACCTACGACGCCTACGGGCGGGCACTGACCACCACCGACATCACCGGAACGGTCACCGCCACGGAGACCACCGCCCCGTCGCGCACCAACCGGACCGACGGCCGCACCACGACCACTGTCTACAGCCCAACCACGGGCTTGCCCACGACGTCCACGGTCACCTCACCACCTGCCACGTCCGTAGCGGCATCCGCGCAGACCACGACCACCACCTACGACACCGTACGCGGGCTGCCGACCACGGTGCTCGACACCAACAACAAGCGCACCGACACGACGTACGACGCGCTCGGCCGCAACCTGAAGGTGTGGCTGCCCAACCGGTCCCAGGCCAACAACGACACCCCGAACTACGAGTACACCTACACCATCGACGGCACCGGACCGGTGGCGGTCGGCACCAAGACCCTCAAGAACGACGGGACTCAGCGGACCGGCTACGTCCTCTTCGACGGCTTCCTCCGCGCCCGTCAGACACAGGACCCCGGTCCGGACGGCGGGCGCCTGATCGCCGATACGTTCTACGACGAACGCGGCCTGACGGCAAAGCAGTTCGCTCCGTACTACAACACCAGCGCCCCCTCCACGGGTCTGCTCGGGCTGGACGACGCCCTCTCGGTGGAGACCCAGACCTGGAACACCTACGACGGCCTGGGCCGCACCATCAAGACCCAGCAGGTCGCGGGCAACGGCGACGGCGGCACGGTGCTGTCCACCGCCCTCACCAGCTACGGCGGTGACCGCACCACAGTCACCCCGCCCCAGGGCGCCACACCCACGACCACCATCACCGACGCACGTGGGAACACGACCGACCTGCTCCAGTACCACGCCGCCACTCCCACGGGCGCGGCGGACACCACGCACTACGACTACAACCCTTCCGGCAAGGTCATCGGAGTCACCGACGCGGCGGGCAACACCTGGAGCTACGGCTACGACCAGCGTGGCAACCAGACCAGCGCTCACGACCCCGACTTCAAGGGGGGAGACTCCAGCTCCCACTACGACGACCGCAACCAGCTGATCTCCACCACCGACACCCGCGGCAAGACGATCACCCATGTCTACGACGGCCTGGGCCGCGAGATCGAGACGCACGACGGCGACGCCTCCGGACCGCTGCTGACCAAGCACGTGTGGGACCCCACGGGCTTCGAAGGCCAACTCGCCTCAGCCACCCGCTACGTCGGCGGCGCC
The DNA here is from genome assembly GCF_057961495.1 of Streptomyces sp. P5F9. Classification (NCBI taxonomy): domain Bacteria; kingdom Bacillati; phylum Actinomycetota; class Actinomycetes; order Kitasatosporales; family Streptomycetaceae; genus Streptomyces; species Streptomyces sp. P5F9. The sequence goes on from NZ_JBXVPZ010000012.1 coordinate 8,769, forward strand.
AGCGGTAGTGCCTACACCACCACCTACAGCCTCTACGACACCCTGTACCGGCCCAACCGCACCACCACCACGATCCCCTCCGTCACAGGGGAGGAGAAACTCGCCGGCTCGTACCAGACGAACACCAGGTACAACCTCGACGGCACCATCCTGTCGTCGAGCTACCCGGCGGCCGGAAGCCTCGTCTCCGAGGTCATGACACCGACGTACGACGACGTGATGCGCCCCAAGACGCTCACTGGCACCGGTGGTCTCACTTACATCACCGACACTGCGTACAGCTACACCGGCAAGCCGATGCAGTACATCTATCAGGCGGCCGGCGCGAAGAAGACCCAGGTCAACAACAAGTACCAGTGGGGCACCCAGCGCCTGGAGAACTCCAACGTCACCCGCGAGACAGCCACGGGTACAGACAAATCCGCCACGTACGGCTACGACGAGGCCGGCAACATCACCTCAGTCAAGGACGTCTCCCGCGACGGCACCGACAACCAGTGCTACATCTACGACTACCTGGGCCGTATGACCGAGGCGTGGGCTCAGTCGACCGCCACCTGCGCGAGCAGCCCCAGCGGATCGGTCCTCGGCGGCCCGGCCCCCTACTGGCAGTCCTTCGGGTACGACGTCACCGGCAACCGCACCAGTGAGACCGAGCACGACGCGACCGGCGACAGCACCAAGGACGTCCAGCACAAGTACACCTACCCCGCACCCAAGTCGGCCCAGCCGCACACCCTCACCACGGTCGCCACCACCGGCCCGAACGGCATCTCGACCGACAGTTACACCTACGACAACGCGGGCAACACCGAGACCCGCACCGTCGGCGGCGACAAGCAGACCCTCGTGTGGGACGACGAGGGCCACCTCGCCAAGGTCACGGAACCGGACGGCAGCGGAGGCACCAAGACGACCTCCTACGTCTACGACGCCGACGGTAACCGACTGCTGCGCCGCACCGACGCCGCCACGACCCTCTACCTGGGCAACACCGAACTCACCCTCGCCAAGGGCGCCACGGCCGCCAAGGCCACGCGCTACTACGACCTGGGCAGCGGCAACCAGGCCATCCGGACCGACGACAACAAGCTCTCGTTCCTCATCGGTGACCAGAACGGCACTGCCCAACTCGCCGTCAATTCCACCGATCTGACGATGCAGCAGCGCCGCGCCACACCGTTCGGCGCGGCCCGCGGCAAGACTCCCACCAGCTGGCCGGGCGAGAAGGGCTTCGTAGGCGGCACCGTCGACGACTCCACAGGCCTCACCCAACTCGGCGCCCGCACCTACGACACCGCCACCGGCCGGTTCCTCTCCGTCGACCCGGTCATGGACCTCGCCAAACCGCAACAGATCAACGGCTACAGCTACAGCAACAGCAGCCCGGTCACATACAGCGACCCCAGCGGCCTCTACTACTGCCGCAACGGCCGGTCCGACAACTGCGACGTCCACGGGAACGCCCGCGGCGACGGCGCCTGGTGCCCCAGCGCCAACGATCCCTACTGCCACGACCGCCCGATCGACAGGGGTGTAAACACTAACCCTGGCATTACCAAGGACCAGAAGAAGAAGCTCAAGAAGGTCTACGACTACTTCTTCAACCCCAACCGCTGCTTCGGCAACCCCGTCGACCCGAGCCCGAAAAACGACGTCTGCTATACCCAGGCAGAAATTGACGCGGACAAGCACCTCGGCAAGGAACTGCTCTCCGCGCTCGGCGACCTCACGCTCATTATCCCCGGAATTCGCTGCACTTTGGGCAACGAGGGTGAGTGCCAGGTCTATGGGTATTCGGCTAACTCTTGGGATGTCGCCGGAGTCGAAATCGGCTCAGCAAGATTCCTGCGCGCCCTGACCAAAGCCGCAAGGGCAGCCTGCAGCTTCACACCTTCCACCAAAGTTCTGATGAAGGGCGGCAAAGAGAAGCCCATCGGGAAGATCAAGCCGGGTGACAAGGTCGAGGCAGCAGACCCTGAGACCGGAAAGCACATTGGGGCTAGGATTGTTTCGGCACGCCTTGTCCATCTGGACAACGATCTCGTAGACGTGCGGATCCGCACGGGCAACGGCCGCGAGAGAGTAATTCACACCACTGACCACCACCCCTTCTGGGATGACACGGCCAAGGCGTGGGTGTCGGCCGGTGAGTTGCATGCGGGGCACGCGCTCAGCGGGGTCATGGGACCGAACGTTCGCGTCGTTGACGTACGGGATCTCAGTGGTGCTGCCGACATGTACAACCTGACAGTCGAGCAGTTGCACACCTACTATGTGGTTGCAGGGGACACCCCGGTACTGGTTCACAATGCGAAGGGCTGCCCCACGGCCATCGCGTTGGGGTTGTCGAGGACCGATTCAAACGATTATGCCCTGCATGATTTTGCTGAGGGGAAGGGTGCGGAGTACTTCGAGCACTGGGAAGACTTTGAATCTGTTGTCAGGGCCGCACTGAAGCCTGATAGCAAAACAATTATCCATTTCAATCTCGATGGGATCGAAGACCCTGCCGAGTGGGCCAAGACTGCAAACCTAAAAAACCCGTACGCGTCAAATTTGACTGCCTGGGAGCTGGCAATGATAAAGGCTGCTCCCCCCGAGGTGCAGGCGCGCGTTCAGTGGGCCAACGGCAGTAATCCGTTCGCGCAGCCTTAGCAGGGTGGAAGGTGTTCGAGAGATGCCAGAAGGAAATGAATCGCTACCGCTGTGCTTGGAGCACCCTTTCCAGCTATGGTCGTACAGTAAGTCGCATCGAATGCTCGTCCTGCGCGGGCGCTCCAGTGAAAGTTACGATCATTACGTAGATGTCATCTTCACCTCTGTGATCGGAATGAAGCTCGCGTCCGGTTATAAAGAACTCACGGTGGCGGTTGCGGCCGATGCGTCGGAGATGGATAGCTTCCTGCAAGCGCCAGATCGTTACGAACGCGGGTTCATGAATCTTGAGGTCTCAGACGCTACCCATAAAGGCTTCGTTGTGTGCAAGCGAGTCATGGTGCGCCGTGGGGTCGGTTGGCAGGATTCGTTGCCTTAGTCATTGGTTGCGAGGCGCTGAGATCCGGAGTGACCTGGGGTAGCTTCCCTTTTGGCACTCATGGCGTCGTCGGGTCCTGAAGGTTCTCGATGCTGTTCGACTCGTCTTGTATAGAAAGGCCCACCAAGAAATATTGGTGGGCCTTTCTGGGCTGCTGGCGGTTACTTTTGGTCGCGGTCGAGTGGCGGAGGTAGTGGAACCAGATCGGCCGCAGGTGTGCGTCGTGGAGTGGGGCGTTGAAGTGACGGGTGAAGGTGAATGCTGTGATGAGTGAACATCGCGAGGCAGTGGCGGAATATCTTTCCCGGTCGCTCGACCTTCTCATCGCGGAAGATGATCAGGTCGTTGCGCAAAGTGAGGATATTGACAGCTGGAGTCTGGCTGAGGCCGACAAGTATTCCCTGGTGCGTTGTGGAGTTCCGCTGATTGAGGAGTGTCGCCTTGTTCCAAACTTTCAGGAGGGTGTCTCGCCGGAACTCGAAAGGCGGAGCAGAGAGTTCTACGGGCTCGGAATTTTCGCTGGATTGGAAATAGGTGCCCTGTTGCAGGTCGGCGAGGTCTGGGGATTTTCGGAGAATGGTGAATTTCCGGATTCCTTCGTCAGCTCATCGGTTGCCCATTTCGTCGAGACGTCGTGGCGTTGGTACTGGACCTGGAAAGAGGTGAAGGCCCTGAGGTTCGATATCGAGCAGTACGACCTGCTCGAAGACTTTCTCGAATTTGCCGTCAGGCTTGATCCGCGAGTGGGGTCGGCCGAACAATCCGTCTGGCCTGGTTTCATTCAGTCATGGTAGGCAGATTGGGGTGAGTATCATTTATTCAGCGGCGGCGAAGTCCGCCGGTGAACACTTGGCCAGCGATCAGATGCTTTCCTGCGGGTTCAACTCGGACGCGCAGCCGGGAACCCGGAAGATCCTGATCCACTGCCCCCTTTCCAATCTCAGCTTGAAATGTGGCGAAGGATGAGATCCGACGGGAGCTGACCTCGTCGGAAATGTTGACCTGAGCACCAACTGGCGCGGACTCCCTCGCTGTTACACGGTCGGGCACCTGAGCAGGGGGACATGGTACTGAAACCCCAGAGAAGGGGTGTTTGTGGAGTTCCTATAGCGGCCTTCGCTCGGCTCCGTGACCCGCGGATAGCGTCGTTGGGATCTCAGCCCCGGTCTTCTTGGTGGGCCGGTGGGAACCCTTTCGGTGGACAGCCGGTGGACAGACGCCTTTGGACCGTGCATCACGTGCCGGTACGGGTCAACCTGTCGCACCTGCTCTGATCAGGAAAAACGTCACAGGGCAGCACGACGCGGCACCACACAGCCTGATCGCTCGTGGTCTTGTAATGCGTAGGTCGTCGGTTCGAATCCGACAGGGGGCTCCATGGGAAACCCCGGGTCAGGCTTTTGACCTGGGGTTTCTTGTTTCGGGTGACCTTGGAATCTTGACAAATCGGGCACTGTCGGTCTGTGCATCGTAATGCGTAGGTCGGCGGTGTGGCTTCCGTGACCGCATGGGCGGCCTGACTCTCTGAGCTGGGCTTTTGCTCCTCTGGGAGGGGCGAACCAGGCATGCGTAGTCGGTTTCGGTGGACAACCGGTGGACTGGCGTGCGTGACACTCCCTCAGGTTCCTGTCGCTTTCCCTTGGTCGGCGGCTGAAATGCGCCCGTCAGGCCGCTACCGATCGGTTTCGGCGTTGATCACGGGCGCGAGCACGCAGTCCCTGCGGACAGGCCCCGCCCCACCGCCGCTGATCCGGCCTCGCGAACGGCTCGGACACTTCGCCGCGAAGTCCTCAGGATCACACCGGACCGCAGCCAGGTCCTCAGCTGTCACACCTGCTCAACAGCACATACGACCAAGGGAACACGCCACCGGCGAGTGAACCCGACCAGGCCCTACTGGTCGCTGCCCTGTGACTGCGCGGCCTTCTGCCGGTCGCTCGAAGTGGCCGACGAGGGCGAACCGTCGGCCAGCGGCTTGCTGGTCGGCCCGGACCGGTCCAACGCTGTGGGAGTGGCTTTCGGTGTTGATGACGCCCGCTCGCCCGGTTCGCTCTTCTGCTCCGTCGTGATCTGGTCCTCGGACGGATCGGACGGCTGCGTCGTCGTTCCGGCCTCTGTGGCCGGGTTTCGTTCCGCGGGCATCGTGCGGTTCAGGTCGAAGTTGCCGGTGAAGCCCACGAAACGGGCCCAGATCCGAGGCGGGAAGACGTTGCCGCGGATGGAACCGGTGCCGCCCACGTCCGTGAGGGGGAGGAGCTTGGGCTGGCCGGGCTTGTTGCGGAAGAGGGCGATCGCGGTGGACTGGTCCTTCGTGTAGCCCACGAACCAGGCCGACTTGGTCAGGTCGTCGGCGCCGGTGGCGACAGACGCGGAGCCGGGGACGATGGACTGGGTGCGGTTCTGGTGGGCCACGACCTGCAGCACTTTGTTGACGCCCTCGGCCACCGTCGGATCGAACGCGGCGCGGGATTGCGGGCGATCGAGCCCGCCGACCGGCTTGCCGTGTCTGAGGATCCGGGACACCGAGTACGGATCGTTCTGCTCGCTTCCGTTGGCGAAGGTCGAGTAGGCGTCGGCCAATCGGATGGTGCTGGGTGTCGAGGTGCCTATCGGGAAGGTCTGCTCCAGGGGGCCATGCTGCTTTGCAGCAGCCCTGCCTTGACGGCCGCGTTTCGGATCGGCACCCAGCCCATGGCTTTGCCCAGTTGAACGAAGGATGCGTGGGCCGAGGTCACCAGACCCGCCATCACCGCGCTCCGCATCGAAACAGGTATCTGGGACAGCGGCACGATCTGCCGGTTCACCGCCCCTGCGGCTGTCATCTGGCTGCCGTCGGCCCAGTAGTAGACGTTGGCCTCCTGCTGCACCGCCGTGTTCTCGTCCGGTATGCCGACCTGTGCGTACACGTAGGCGAAGAGCCCGTACAGGCTGCCGACGGACAGCGGAAAGCCCCCGAGCAGCAGCCGCCACGATGGCAGCCAGCGGCGGAGTCCGCCTGGGGCGTTGCCGCCTCGTCGAAACGGCGCGATGCCCCCGGCGTGCCAGCGTCCGGCCGAACCAGAACTTCCAGGCGTGGAACCCGGAAATCGACCGAGGCGAGAAGTCGTGGTTGTCCGTGCCGACCGAGCCCGTGGCCGGTGCCGGACAACGGCTGCCTTGCCGCTGTGTGTTCGTACGGTGTGAGCGGGAGCCAAGGCCTGTCCCGCGACGTGGTGCAGGGGATCAAGCGCTACGCGTTCCGGTTCGAGACCCATGCCGATCCGCGTGGGGGCGTCAGCCCACGAAGCGTCCCGGTAGCGCGAGTTGGACAACCGATCAGGCGCGGCAACCGTCCCTGGCCTGCGGATTCCGGTGCCTTGATTCGATACACCACCTGGCGGGACGTCATCGGGGCCCCAATGCGCACATGGCGCTGGAAGGCCCGCCTCGGCCGCGCAAAGCAGCGTCCCGAAAGAGGCGTTCCGCAATGGGTCCTCAGCGACTGTTTCCTGCTCTCGGCCAACTCGGCACAGTCGCTGGCTGGCTGGAACCGCTGCTCGTCCGGCGGACTGGCACGAGGGCGGGGGAGCGCGGACGGCATGCGACGACGTGGTGCGCGCTCGCCCTGCGGTGGTGGCGTAAAGATCCGCTCATGGTTCCCGGGCGAACAGAGACAGTAACTGTCGTGTCCTGATAAGAAATGCGAACACTTCGGTTAAGAGGGATAGCTCCTGCGCGCCTGGTGACACGGATGCGCCCGCCGGGCCGAGTGACGCTTCGACCATCGTCACGGCCACAAGTGTGATGGTGCGTCAGTTTCTAGGAGATTTCTGCATGGCCAAGAAGGCCCACGCCGCGCCGGGACGTCCCGGACATGCGGCAGTCAAGACCGGCAGACGGGCCAGGGTGATCATGGCGGCGTCCACCGCTGCCGTCGCCCTCACCGTTGTCACCGCGACCGCCAACGGCGCGGTCGCACAAGGGGGAACGCCCGGATCGGACGCACCCAAGCGAATAGGGACCGCGCCGCGTGTTCCGGCGGGTGCGACGGTGACCGGCGCGACCGCGTCGGGAACCACGCTGCACCTCAGTGTGAACCTGGCCCCGCGTGACCCGCAGTCGTTGGCGGACTTCGTCACCGCGGTGTCCACACCAGGGAACGCCCAGTACCACCACTACCTGGCCAAGGGGCACTTCGCCTCGGTCTTCGGTCCTACGCGGGCCACCATCGCCGGGGTCTCACGGGCGTTGAAGGCGGCCGGTCTCACTCCCGGCGAGGTCAGCCCGGACGGCCTGTCCATACCGGTCACCGCCACCGCCGCACAGGCGTCCCACGCTTTCGCCACCGGCTTCCGGAACGTCCGGCTCAAGGACGGCACCACCGACTACCTCAACACGTCGGCCCCCTCCTTGCCCGCGGACGTAGCGGCGTCGGTGACCGGGGTCGTCGGCCTGAGCAGCGTCAACACCGTCGCCGGCCACCACACTGCGGCGCGTCGCGCGAGCAGGACCGGCTCCGCCACCGTCTCCGGACGCAGCTCGCGCACGGTGACCGCCAACGCGTACAGCCCGGCGCTCTGCGCCGACTTCACCGGCTCGGGCCTCGCCGACGGCACCGACTACTACAGCCCCGGCAAGCTGGCCGGTACCTACGGGATGACCAGCTCCGCCACCGTGGGTGCGGGGCAGACCGTGGCAGTGTTCGAGCTGGAGAACGTCGACGCCGGCAGTATCGCCGCGTACCAGTCCTGCGTCGGCACCAGCACCTCGGTCTCCACCGTGTACGTCGATACGACGTCAGGCGCCGGCGCACCGGCCACCGACGGATCGGTCGGCGTGGAGTCGGCGCTCGACATCGACGACCTGATCGGTCTGGTGCCCGGCGCGAGCATCATCGACTACCAGGGCCCGGACGCCACGTCCGCGACCGACCAGAACGTGCTCGACGTCTACCAGCGGATGGTCACCGACGACCAGGCGCAGGTCATCTCCACCAGTTGGGGTGAGTGCGAGGCGGTCGAGAGCAGCGCGACCGCGAACGCCGAGAACACCATCTTCGCGGAGGCCGCCACGCAGGGCCAGAGCGTGGTCGCCGCCTCGGGCGACGACGGCTCCAGCGACTGCTACCGCGCCACCGGCTCCACCGCCAAGGCCGTCGACGACCCCGCGAGCCAGCCCTATGTCACCGGCGTCGGCGGTACGACGATGACCGGTTCGGGCAGCAGTGCGACCCAGACGACGTGGAACAACGACACCGGCGGTACCGGTGGCGGCGTCTCCTCGCGCTGGGCTCCCGTCGTCTACCAGGGCGGTGTCGCCACCACCGCCAAGCGTGCCGTTCCGGATGTCTCCGCCCTGGCGGACCCGCACACCGGCTACCCGATCTACCTCCAGGACAACAGCCAGTCCTCCAGCCCCCTCCCCGCCATCATCGGCGGCACCAGCGGCGCGGCCCCGACCTGGGCCGCCGCGATCGTCCAGGCCAACGCCGGCACGGCCTGCCAGGCCAACGGCCAGGTCGGCTTCCTCAACAACGCCCTCTACAAGGCCGCCCGGAGCGGCTACCCGACGAACTTCTGGGACGTCACCAGCGGCAACAACTCCACGTACGCCACCGGCTTCACGTCTGCGGCCGGCTACGACGAGGTCACCGGCCTGGGCTCGCCCAAGGAGGCCGGCCTGACCACCGCACTGTGCGCGGCCAAGGGGACGGCGGCCACGGGCACCTCCACCTTCCACCCGCTCAGCAGCCCCAAGCGCCTGCTGGACACCCGCAACGGCACCGGCTGGGGCCTCAGTTCCATCCCGACCACCAAGCCTCTGGTCGCGGGCGGCACCGCCCCGGTCAAGGTCGAGGGCGTCGAAGGGATCCCGAGCAGCGGCGTCACCGGTGTCGTGCTCAACCTCACGGTCACCGGCACCACCGGCGCGGGTTCGGTGACGGCCTGGGCCGACGGCACCACCAAGCCGTCGACCAGCAACCTCAACTGGACCGGCGCGAGCCAGACCGTCGCGGCCTCGGCGACCGTCAAGGTGGCCGGTGACGGAGTGGTGGACCTCTCCACCAACAGCACCACCCACCTGATCGCCGATGTCCAGGGCTACTACACCAGCGGCACCACCGGCTCGAAGTACACAGCGCTGGCCCCGGCCCGCCTGCTGGACACCCGCTCCAAGGTCGGCATCTCCACCAACACCAAGATCTCCAACGCGGTGGTCAGCCTCAAGGTCCGCGGTCACGGCGGCGTACCGACCGGCGCCACCTCCGTGGTGCTCAACCTGACGGCGACCCAGACCGTCGGTGGCGGTTACCTGGAGGCCTACCCCGAAGGCGCCACCCGCCCGACCGCCTCCAACGTCAACTGGTCGGCCACCGGGACCACCATCCCCAACCTCGTGGTCGTGCCGATCGCAAGCGACGGCAACGTCAGCATCTATGTCCACGGCACCAGCCACGTCATCGCCGATGTCTCCGGCTACTTCTCCACCAGCGGCTCGACCTTCGACACGGTCACCCCGCTGCGCCTCCTGGACACCCGCAAGACGGCCGCCCTGGGCTCGGGCAAGACCCTGGCCCTGCAGATCTCCGGCGCCGACGGCATCCCGGCCGGCGTCAAGGCAGTCGTACTCACCGTCACCGTCACCGGTACCACAGGCAGCGGCTACCTCACCGCCTTCGCCGACGGCGGCAGTCGCCCGACGGCCTCCAACCTGAACTGGGTGCAGGGCAAGACGATCTCCAACCAGGTGATCGCCCCGGTCGGCTCCGACGGCAAGGTGGACTTCTACACCAACAGCACGACCAACGTGATCGCGGACGTCGCCGGCTACGTCGGCTGACGCATTCCGACGCCACACCAGTGATGCCCCGTCGACCATGCCGGTCGGGGGGGCATCGTTGCGTCCAGGGAGTTCGTTGAAGGTCGTGCCGGTGGTGTGGCGGCTGACGGGGACGTGCTCTTCTTCGTCTTGGGGCGGGTGAAGGCCAGGCCGCCGCCTTTTCGCTCGGGGCAGATGCTCGCGTGCTTGACGCAGTCCGAGCCGTTGGAGCTGCCACCTGGGGTGGAGGAGCCCGTTGTCGAGGTCGATGTAGGGCCGGCGGAATCTCAGGGTCTGTCGGGGCGGAAGCCCTGGCCGACGCCGATCAGCCGGCCTGCTGCTGCTCCCGATGACGCTGGTCTCCGGTCTGGTCGTCTCTCCCGTCGCGCGACGCAACCTGGTCCGCGGGCTCGTCATCGCCTGCGTGACCGGCTCGGCCGGGGTGCTCGTACTCGGCGCGTCGGCCTGGATCGGCTGGGGCGTGATCATCGCCGTCTTCTTCGGCCTGGTGGTGGGCTTCGTCGCCGCGGGCGATCAGACCGCGCTGTACGCCCAGGCGCCGCCGGAGCAACTCGGCACCGCCTCCGGGCTGTTGCGTACCTTCGGCTACGTCGGCTCGATCGCCTGGATCATGATGGGCATTAGCCTGCTCCTGCTCCTGCTCCTGACCCTGCTCCTGGTCTGCGTCCTCGACCGCACCCTTCCGTGGAGGGCCGACGCGTAGGGCCCCGGGGCGGCAACCGGTGCTTCGCGGGTCCTGACGGTCAGTTCACCGGGTGGCCCGGGGTGATGCCACGTGCGTTGTTCAGGGACAGCAGAGGGGGCAGGTCGCCTGCGGGGTTCTGCGCCGTCTCCGGAGCGAGGAGGAAACCGACGTGGTCGCCGCCGTCGATCCGGCTCTCCACGCGACCGACGAACCATGCGGGTGCCTCGTCGAGGATCACGGACCCGCCCGGTCCCGGATGCCACGGGACGTCGGCGAACTTGTCCGTACGGTCGCCGGTCTCGCCGCCGAAGAGCCGGGCCAGCCGGTCCTGGTCGCGGCGGAGCAGATGGACCGTCAGCCGCTCGGCGCGCTCGGCGACCCGGTAGGTGTGATTGATCCTGGACAGCCAGACCACGAACCGGGCGGGCCGGATGGAGCACTGCGAACCGAATCCGACCAGGCAGCCGGACCTCTCCCCGGCCGCCTCGGCGGTGACGACGTACATCGGACAGTCGAGCAGGTCGGTGAACGGATCGAGATCGGTCACGGTACGTGGCTCCCGGCTACGCGGCAGATCGGCGGGGTCTCGCGCTCGGTCCTCCGTAGGCTGGGGTCTCTTCTAACCAGTCACGGCGTGTGAGAGTGGTTAGATTTACCCCCAGCTTCCAGCAATCCGCCAGGCGGTCGTCAGTGCGCGGAACGCGACGCCCCGCCGAACAGCCGGGCGAGTGCCCTGAACGGCAGCGTCACGACGGTGGCGATCGCGCTGCCGATACCGCGGAGCACATCTGCGATGGCGCGGAACATGAAGACCTCCAGGATCTACGGGCTTGGGTGAATGCGGACAACGGGTACCCGCAACGGCATCGGGCACTCGGCGGTGCGCGGGACTGTCCCGGCGCACGGCACGATCCGCGTCCTGACCACTGTCAGGACCAGCACCGCTTCCCGGTCGGCTCAGCCGCTGAGGATGCCCGGCAGGGCCAGTGCCGCCAGCAGCGTCGTGCCCATCAGCATCCACGCCACGTAGTCGCCGATGTGCCCGGACTGCAACCGCCGTAGCGGAGCCGTCCACGACCGGGCGCCGAGCGGTTTCGGGCGGGTCACGGCGAGCGCGGCCAGGGCGACGGCCAGCAGGGTCGAGGTGAGGCCGAGGAGTGCGCCGGCCGGGGTCCAGTGCGGCGAGGGGGCGGCTCCGCCGGACACGGCGTGTCCGACGGCGGTGGCGAAGCCGGGTACCGCGCCCGCGGCGAGGGACGCGGCGAGGAGGACGGCGGGGACCGTGGTCATGGTGTCCGGCACTCGGCTCAGCCGGTTGCGGGTTTCCGGTTCCTCGTCGGTGCCGGTGGTTTCGTACGACGACTCGTCGCCGGGCCGGGGGCCGAGGCCCAGGAACACCCGTGCGGCGACCCGGAGCACCGCGCCCGCGGTCACCGCCGATACGGCGACGAAGAGCACGGTCAGCGGGCCGCCGACCGCCTCCTCCAGCACCGCTTTCCCGAGGCCGGTGCCGAAGGGCGGCAGACCGGCGAGGCTCAACGCTCCGACGACGTACAGGACGGCCACCGCGCGCAGTTCGCGGGCGCGTCCGTGCAGGGCGTGTTCGTCGACCGACCCGTACCGGTCGAGGAGGACACCGGTGCAGGCGAACAGGGCGGCCTTCACACCGGCGTGGCCCAGGATGTACAGGGCGACTCCGTCGTCGGCCTCGGGGCTGAGGCTGCCGATTCCGATGAGGAAGAGCCCCATGTGGGCGACCGTGGAGTACGCCAGCAGCCGTTTGATGTGCCGCTGGTACCAGCACATGACCGCGCCGACCAGGCCCGTCAGTACACCGAGGACGACGAGGGCGCGTTCCAGGTCGGAGGCCGGGATGCCGCCCGGGCCGGAGAAGACCGTCCGGTAGGCCCGCCAGGCGCCGTAGGCGCCGAGTTCGACCATCACGCCCGACAGCAGCATGCACACGGGGGTGGGCGCGACCGCGTGTGCGTCCGGCAGCCAGAAGTGGAAGGGGACTGCCGCGGCCTTCACCAGCAGGCCGGTCAGGACCAGTGCGAAGGCCGCGAGGGTGAGGGCGTCGGGGCCGCCGTGCCGGTCGAGGCCCTGGCCGATCTTCGTCATGGCGAGTTCGCCGGTGCGCGCGTACAGCAGGCCGATGCCCATCAACATGGCGTACGCGCCGAGGGAGTTGAGGACTCCGAAGGACAACGCGCCCTGGACGGCCTTCGGTTCCTCGACGCGATGACCCGTCAGGGCGTACGCGACGACGCCCATCAACTCGAAGAAGACGAAGGCGTCGAACAGGTCCCCCGCGATCGCGAAGCCGCACATGCCGCCCTGGAAGAGCAGCATCAGGGCGGGGAAGGAGCCCGCGTGGCGGCGGGGCGGTTCGTCGAAGTAGTGCCAGGAGTACGCCAGCGCCGCCACCGTCAGCAGTGAGGCGAGCGCGGCCATGCCGAGTCCGGGGCCGTCTCCGACGAGGACGATCCCGACGCTCTCGCCGCCCTTGGGGGTCCAGCCGCCGACCCATTCGGTCATGGGCGGTGCGGAGTTGAGGAGGAGCACGATCGCGAGTCCCGCCGTGCCCGCGGCGACGACGCAGCCCACCGTCTCGGCGGCGGCCCGGGAGAGGTGGCGTCCGGTGGCGACGAGGAGGGTGGCTCCGAGCAGGGGGACGGCGACGAGGACCGGTAGCAGGTGGTGCATCAGCCGCGCAGCTCCGAGAGTTCGTCCGGGTCGACCGTGCCGTGGAGCTTGGAGATCTGCAGGACGAGGGCGAGCAGCACGGCGGTCACCGTGGCGCCCACCACCACGTCGGTGAGGGCGAGGGCCTGGACGACCGGGTCGACGACGGGGTGGGAGCCGGGTTTCAGGTCGGAGAAGACGGGGGCCGTGGCGCCGTCGCGGTAGCCGACGGCCAGCAGCAGGACGTAGGTGGAGGACTGGCACACCGCGAGGCAGCCCACGGCGTGGATGAGGTTCCGGCTGGTGACCAGTCCGTAGCAGCCGACGAGGAACACCCAGGCGGCGACGAGGTACGGGAACACGGACATCACTTCTCGCCGCCCTTCTCGATCTCCACGGCCTGGTCCAGGAAACGGGCGAGCAGGACGACGACCGCGCAGGCGACCTCCATGCCGATGGCCGCGTTCAGGAGGGGGACGGTGCCGCCCGAGGACAGGGTGTTGAAGGTGCCGTAGGGAAGGAAGTCGGCGAGGAACGCGGTGCCGGCGACGAGTCCGGCGAGGCCCAGGACGAGGTAGGCGGAGGCCGCGAGGGCGTCGGCGATCTCGTAGGAGCCGACCGGGCGGATGCGTTCCAGGGCGCGGTAGTCGGCGCCGAGGTAGAGCAGATGGAGGGCGGTGGCCACGACGACACCGCCCTGGAAGCCGCCGCCGGGACTGAGCTGGCCGTGGGCGATCACGTAGAGGCCGGTGACGACGGCGACGGGGAGGACGAGGAGGGCGTACCGGCGTACGGGGCGGGCGACGTGCTCGGGTTCGGGTGCGGCGCGGTGTTCGTCGCGGGTCTGGCGCAGCAGGACGGCGGTGCCGAGGACGGACGCGAAGAGGATGCTCATCTCGCCGAGGGTGTCGAAGGCGCGCTGGTCGAAGTTGACGGAGGCGATCGTGTTCGCGGTGTGCCGGGCTAGGGAGGCACGTACGGCCCGGTCCCCGTAGGGGTGCTGGTCCCCGCCGAAGCCCGGCAGGTCGAAGCAGGCGGCGACGAGGAGGGCCGCGAGGCCGGTGGCGCCGAGGGCCGCGACGATCAGCCGCGTCCGCCGGGTCATCGTTCCGTCTCCTGCTTCCGCTGCGGCCGTCGGACCTTGCGCACGGACAGCATGATCAGCAGGGGAGTGAGGGCGGAGCCCACGGCCAGTTGGGAGAGCGCCACGTCGGGGGCCTGGAGCACGGTGAACAGGACCGCCAGGACCGTCCCGAGGACGGCCAGGACGAGCGCCTGCCGCGAGGGATCACGAGTGGCGACGGCGGTCGTCGCGGTCGCGGCGACCAGCAGCAGCGCCACGACGATCAGCGGGTCATCCACGCCGGCCCTCCGCGAATCCGCCGGACAGGGCGCGGGACGCGGTGAGGTTCCCGCCGGTCAACAGGGCGCCGACGACCAGGAGTTTGACCAGTGCGCGGCTGGGGCCGGTGGCCACGCACACGGCGATCACGACGGCGGCACCGAACGCGGCGACCGCGTACGTGAGCCCCCACGCGCGCGGCGGATCCTCCGCCAGGTCCTCCGCGAGCAGGCGCGCGAAGACGAGGGTGCCGACCGGGCCCAACAGGGCCAGCAGCAGCGCGAGATCGACGTACGACGGGCGGCCGTAGCCCTCGGACAGGAGCAGCAGCGCGGGGCAGGCCAGCGAGGTGGACAGGTTCTGTGCCACGACCCTCCGCCGCAGCGGGCCCGTGGCGACGCCCCAGAGCGCGGACCCGGCTCCCGCGGCGAGGGCGGCCGTCGCGGTGACGGTCCAGCCGTTCACCACCCGCTCACCGCCCGGCGCGCACCCCACGCGGCGAACGCGCCGATCAGCGCGGCGGACGCGCCCACGACGAGTTCCAGTGTGTCCACCGCGCTGATGAAGACCAGCCACAGCAGGGTGAGAACGGCCCACCATGCCAGCGCCTCGGCCACACCGAGGAGTGTCGTACGCCGGTTCACCTGACACCTCCGTCGACGAGACCAACTCACCCTGTGTGATCGGTTGTTTGCTTTACGTCATCCAAGCATCGCGTCTCCGCCGTCGGGTGTCGGCGCGCCATGACATGCCTTCTCCGGGAAGGTGCGCGGGGCGATATCGCGGGTGTCCTCGTTGCGCGGGGACAAACCTCCGTGTGGGCGGCCGGTCCACGGGTACGCGGGAGCCCTGAAGATCCGAAGGGCCGGACACCGCTGCCCGTCCGGCCCCCGACCCGAACGTTCCGACGCCGAGGAGAACCGTGTGACCTCGCTCCGCACCCTCGCCGCACCGCGTCCGGGAGACGACGTCGGCGACGCGACCACCCGCTATCTCCTGTACGGGCTTCTTCCCGGCTGGTTCGTGCCGGGTCTGGCCGACTGGGTGATGCACCGGCGGACCCGGATCGAGGACACCGCCGGGACGAAGGAGTCCCTGATCCACGCGCTGATGATGACCGAGGTCGGCATCCCCGTCGCGCTGACCCTGCGCTACGAGGTCAACCCCCTGCTCCTCGCGGTGCAGTTGGGCGGCGCCGCGGTCCACGAGGCGACCGCGCTGTGGGACGTACGCACCGCGGTGCGCAGCGAGCGCGAGGTCAAGCCGATCGAGCAGCACATCCACAGCTTCCTCGAATCCCTGCCCTTCGCCGCGCTCACCTCCCTGATGTGCCTGCACAGCGATCAGGTCAAGTCCCTTCTGAACGGCGGGCGTTCGGACCCGGACGCCTGGCGGTTCGTGCCGCGCCGGCGACCGTTGTCGCGCGGCTATCTCGCGGGCATCGCCGCAGGGATCGGCGCGTGCGTGCTGCTGCCGTACGGAGAGGAGCTGCTGCGCTGCCGCAGGGCGGCCCGGACACGGAGGAAGCCGGCCCAGGACGAGACCACATGGCACGCCACACATGGAGGTTGACCACCATGCGCATCGCATTCCTGATGGCGCCCGAAGGCGTCGAGCAGATCGAACTGACCGAGCCGTGGCAGGCGGTCACCGACCAGGGCCACGAGACCGCCCTCGTGTCGACGGAACCAGGACAGATCCAGGCGTTCAACCATCTGGACAAGGGGGACGTGTTCCCTGTCCAGCTGGTGGCCGGTGAGGCGTCGGCCGGGACGTTCGACGGCCTGGTCCTCCCCGGTGGCGTCGCCAACCCCGACCTGCTGCGCACCGACGAGGACGCCGTGTCGTTCGTACGGGACTTCTTCGACCGGGGCCGTCCGGTCGCGGCGATCTGTCACGCTCCGTGGACGCTGGTGGAGGCGGGCGTGGTCTCCGGCCGCACGCTGACCTCGTGGCCGAGCCTGCGCACGGACATCCGCAACGCGGGCGGGACCTGGGTCGACGAACAGGTACACGTCTGCGACCGCGGCCTCAACACGCTGGTCACCAGCCGCAGGCCCGACGACCTGAAGGCGTTCTGCGGAACACTCCTCACCGAGTTCGCCAAGGCCAGGAAGGCCTTCCGGTGACCGAGGCACGTGGATCGGAGCCGGAGCTGGACACGCGTGCCCTGGAGCAGGCGCTCCGCGCGCGTGTGGACGGCGAGGTGCGGTTCGACGCGGGCAGCCGGGGCGCCTACGCCACGGACGGCTCGAACTACCGGCAGGTCCCGATCGGCGTCGTCGTCCCGCGCACGATCGACGCCGGCGCCGAAGCGGTCGCGGTGTGCGCCGGGTTCGGGGCGCCGGTGCTGTCCCGGGGCGGCGGGACGAGCCTGGGCGGCCAGTGCACCAACACCGCTGTCGTCATCGACTGGACGAAGTACTGTCACCGGCTGCTGTCCGTCGATGCCGAGCGGCGTACCTGCGTGGTCGAACCCGGCATCGTGCTGGACGAACTCAACCGCCAACTCGCCGACCACCGCCTCCAGTTCGGCCCCAAGCCGTCGACGCACAGCCACTGCTCGCTCGGCGGCATGATCGGCAACAACTCGTGCGGCGGATCGGCTCAGGCGTACGGCAAGACCGTGGACAACGTCCGGCGTCTGGAGATCCTGACCTACGACGGCACCCGCTGCTGGGTCGGCCCCACCTCCGACGCCGAGTACGCCGAGATCATCGCCGCGGGCGGCCGGGTCGCCGAGATCCACCAGGGGCTGCGGCAGATCATCGACCGCACCATGGCGGACGTGCGGCGCGGCTTCCCTCGTATCCCGCGCCGGGTCTCCGGATACAACCTGGACTCGCTGCTGCCCGAGAACGGCTTCGACGTGGCCCGCGCGCTCGTCGGCAGCGAGGGCACCCTCGTCACCGTCCTGCGCGCCGAACTCGACCTCGTGCCGGTTCCGCCGTACGAAGCCCTCCTCGTCCTCGGCTACGACGACATCTGCACGGCCGCCGACGACGTGCCCCGGCTGCTGAAGCACAGCACGCCGACCCAACTGGAGGCCCTGGACGGGCGGATGGCCCAGCTGATGCGCGAAGAGGGCGCCTATCTCGACTCGTTGGACGAGCTTCCGGACGGCGAGAGCTGGCTCCTGGTCCAGTTCACCGGGGACAGCCAGGACGAAGTCGACGAGCAGGGGCGGCAGTTGATCCGCGCCCTCGGGCGCGGCGAGGACGATCCGACGGTGGCGTTCTCCGACGACCCGGCGCGCGAACGCAAGATGCTCAAGGCCCGCGAGGCAGGACTCGGGGTCACCGCACGTCCGCCGGACGGCCGGGAGACCTGGGAGGGCTGGGAGGACTCGGCCGTGGCGCCCGAGGTGCTCGGCGACTATCTGCGCGACCTGAAGAAGCTGTTCGCCGACTTCGGCTACAACCACCCTTCCCTGTACGGGCACTTCGGGCAGGGCTGCGTACACACCCGTATCCCCTTCGAACTCACCACCGCCGAAGGGGTCACGAGCTTCCGGGAGTTCCTCTTCCGGGCCGCGGATCTCGTTGCCTCCTACGGCGGTTCGCTCTCCGGTGAGCACGGCGACGGACAGGCGCGGGGCGAGCTGCTGCCCCGGATGTTCGGGGAGGACGTGGTGGCCGCGTTCGGGCAGGTGAAGGCGCTGTTCGACCCGGACAACCGGATGAACCCCGGCAAGGTCGTCGGGCCCCACCGAGTCGGCCCCCACCGAGTCGACCCGTACCGCGTCGACGAGAACCTGCGCCTGGGACCCCTGTGGCACCCCGACAGCCATGACACGCACTTCAGCTACCCGGACGACGACCACTCCTTCGACCGCGCGGTCCTGCGCTGCGTCGGCATCGGCAACTGCCGTACGCACGAAGGCGGCGTGATGTGCCCCTCCTACCGGGCGACCGGCGAGGAGGAGCACTCCACCCGGGGACGGGCCCGGCTGCTGTTCGAGATGCTCGACGGACACGCGGACTCGGCCGTCACGGACGGCTGGCGTTCCACCGAGGTCCGCGACGCCCTGGACCTGTGCCTGGCCTGCAAGGGCTGCAAGTCCGACTGCCCGGTCGGGGTCGACATGGCCACCTACAAAGCCGAGTTCCTCTCCCACCACTACGAGGGGCGGCTGCGCCCGGCGGCGCACTACTCCATGGGCTGGCTGCCGGTGTGGGCGCGGCTCTCGCGCATGGCACCGCGCCTGGTCAACGCCGCCCTCGGCGCGCCCGGCATCGCCCGCCTCGGCAAGCGCCTCGCAGGGGTGGCGGTCGAGCGCGAAGCGCCGGTCTTCGCCGAGGAGTCCTTCGTCGAGTGGTGGCAGACGCGCGGGACTCCCGACCCCGACCCGGCCGACCCGCGCGCCGTCCTGCTGTGGCCGGACACGTTCAGCACCTACTTCCACCCGAACGTCGCGAAGTCCGCGGTCCGGGTCCTGGAGGACGCCGGATTCAAGGTCGCCGTCCCCACCCGGTCCGTGTGCTGCGGCCTCACCTGGATCACCACCGGCCAACTCGCCACCGCCGAGCGGGTGTTGCGCCGCACGCTCGACGTCCTGCGGCCCTGGCTGGAGGCCGGCACCCCCGTCATCGGCCTCGAACCGTCCTGTACGGCCGTCTTCCGCGCCGACGCCCCCGAGCTGCTGCCCGAGGACCAGGACGTGCGACGGCTCGCCGGACAGTTCCGCACCTTCGCCGAGCAGCTGCTCAACCACGCCCCGGACGACTGGCAGCCCCCGCGGCTCACCAGGCCGGCGACCGTACAGACCCACTGCCACCAGCACGCGGTCACGAAGGACGACGCCGACCGCGAACTGATGCGGCGCGCCGGCATCGACGCCCGTGTCCTGGACGCCGGTTGCTGCGGCCTGGCCGGCAACTTCGGCTTCGAACAAGGCCATTACGACCTGTCCATGACGGTGGCCGAGCAAGGAGTGCTGCCCGCCGTACGCGAGACCGCCCCCGGCGCGCTGGTCCTCGCCGACGGTTTCAGCTGCCGTACGCAGATCGAACAGGGCGACACCGGCAGGCGCGCCCTGCACCTGGCCGAGGCGATGGCGCTCGCCATGGAGGGCAACCACCTGCCCGCCGACCACCCCGAGAAACTCGCCGACCGGCCCGAGGGTTCCGCCCGGGACGGGCGGCTGCTGGCCGGGGGTGCGGTCGCCGCCGCGCTCGGGGCAGCGGCGGCCGCCGGGACCCGGCGGCTCCGTACCAGGCAACCAGCGCGATGAGATGAGAGGAACTCCCGTGTCCACCAAGGTGTCCGACTACGTACTCCAGCGGCTCCGCGAATGGGACGTCGACCACGTCTTCGCCTACGCCGGCGACGGCATCAACGGCCTGCTCGCCGCCTGGGGCCGATCCGACAACAAGCCGAAGTTCGTGCAGTCGCGGCACGAGGAGATGTCCGCGTTCGAAGCCGTCGGCTACGCCAAGTTCTCGGGCAAGGTCGGTGTCTGCGCGGCGACTTCGGGCCCCGGCGCGATCCATCTCCTCAACGGGCTCTACGACGCGAAGCTCGACCACGTCCCCGTCGTGGCGATCGTCGGGCAGACCAACCGCAGTGCCATGGGCGGCAGTTACCAGCAGGAGGTCGACCTGCTGAGCCTCTACAAGGACGTGGCCTCCGAGTACTGCGAGATGGTGACCGTCCCCGAGCAACTGCCCAACGTCATCGACCGCGCGATGCGCACCGCCTACGCCAAGCGCACCGTGACCGCCGTCATCATCCCCGCCGACGTACAGGAACTCGACTACTCGGCACCGACCCACGCCTTCAAGATGGTGCCGTCCAGCCTCGGCCTGACGCACTCCGCGCCGGTCCCGGCGGCTCCGGACCTCGCGCGCGCCGCCGAGATCCTCGACGCGGGCGAGAAGGTCGCGATCCTGGTCGGTCAGGGCGCGCGCGGTGCCCGGGCGGAGGTGGAGGAGATCGCCGACGTGCTCGGCGCCGGGGTGGCCAAGGCGCTGCTGGGCAAGGACGCCCTGCCGGACGATCTGCCGTACGTGACCGGCTCGATCGGCCTGCTCGGTACCCGGCCGTCCTACGAACTGATGCGGGAGTGCGACACGCTGCTCGTCATCGGCTCCAGCTTCCCGTACACCCAGTTCCTGCCGGAGTTCGGCAAGGCCCGCGCCGTCCAGATCGACATCGACCCGTTCATGATCGGGCTGCGCTATCCCTTCGAGGTCAACCTCGTCGGTGACGCGAAGGAGACGCTCAAGGCCCTGCTGCCGCGGCTGAACCGGAAGAAGCACGGCAAGTGGCGCCAGGAGATCGAGAAGAACACGGCCCGCTGGTGGGAGGTCATGGAACGGCGCGCGGCCGTCGACGCGGACCCGATCAACCCCGAGTACGTCGTGCACAGCCTGGACGCCCTGCTGCCCGACGACGTGATCCTGGCCGCCGACTCCGGCTCCGCCGCCAACTGGTACGCACGGCACCTGCGGATGCGCGGAAACATGCGCGGCTCGCTCTCCGGCACGCTCGCCACCATGGGGCCCGGGGTGCCGTACGTCATCGGTGCCAAGTTCGCCCACCCCGGCCGCCCGGCGCTGGCGATCGTCGGGGACGGGGCGATGCAGATGAACGGCATGGCCGAACTCATCACCGCCGCCAAGTACTGGCCCGAGTGGGAGGACCCGCGGCTGATCATCGCCGTCCTCAACAACCAGGACCTCAACCAGGTGACGTGGGAGATGCGCGCCATGTCCGGCGCCCCGCAGTTCCTGCCCTCCCAGGCGATCCCGGACGTGCCGTACGCCGACTTCGCCCGCTCGATCGGCCTCGGCGGGGTGCGGGTGGAGAAGCCGGGGGAGGTGGAGGAGGCCTGGCAGCGGGCGCTCGGCGCCGACCGGCCGTTCGTCATCGACTTCCGGACCGATCCCGCCGTACCGCCGATCCCGCCGCACGCCAGTCTCGACCAGATCGAGGCCGCGGCCTCCGCCGTCATCAAGGGCGACAGCGACCGGACCGGCATGATCCGCCAGGGCCTGAAGGCGAAGGTGCAGGAGATGCTCCCCGGCGGCAAACAGCGCCAGGACAAGCCGGAGGAGTGATGACCCCGCACACGGCCTCGCACACCGCCGGCGGTGGTGACGATCCCCTCGTGGACCGCGTCGAGACCGCCGTCTACACCGTCCCCACCGACGCGCCCGAGGGCGACGGCACGCTGGCCTGGGACTCGACCACCATGATCGTGGTCCAGGTCGGCGGGGGCGGCGCCACGGGGCTCGGGTACACATACGGCGCGGCGGCGACCGCCCATGCCGTCGAGGAGCAACTCGCCGACGTCGTAACGGGGTTGAGTGTCTGGGACGTGCCCGCCGCCAACGAGGCGATGAACCGGACCGTCCGCAACGCCGGCCGCCCCGGTCTGATCGCCGGCGCCGTCTCGGCCGTCGACATCGCCCTGTGGGACCTGAAGGCGCGCCTCCTCGACCTGCCCCTGACCCGACTGCTCGGCGCGAGCCGCACCGACGTGCCCGTCTACGGCAGCGGCGGCTTCACGACGTACGACGAGCACCAGTTGGACCGTCAACTGCGCGGCTGGACCGAGGAGTTGGACATCCCCCGGGTAAAGATCAAGATCGGGGAGTCCTGGGGCCGGGCCGAGCGGCGGGACCGGGAACGGATCGCGCGGGCCCGCCGGAGCATCGGCGACGCGCCGGAACTCTACGTCGACGCCAACGGCGGCTACACCCGCAAACAGGCGGTCAGGATGGCCCGGCACCTCGACGAGCAGGGCGTGACGTGGTTCGAAGAGCCCGTCTCCTCCGACGACTTGGCCGGGCTGGCACAGATCCGGACCGCCGTCGGGGCAGAGGTGACCGCCGGGGAGTACGGCTACACCCTCGCCTACTTCGGCCACCTGCTCGGCGCCGGAGCCGTGGACTGCCTCCAGGCCGACGCCACCCGCTGCGGCGGAATCACCGTCTGGCTGCGCGCGGCGGCCCTCGCGGAAGCCGCCGGACTGGAACTCTCCGGCCACTGCGCCCCGCACGTCCACGCCCACGCGGCTGCCGCGATCCCCAACCTGCGCCATCTGGAGTGGTTCCACGACCACACCAGCATCGAGGACCTCTTCTTCGACGGCACCCTCGACCCCCGGGGCGGCAGCATCCACCCGGGTGCCGACGGCGCACCCGGCCACGGTCTGACCCTCCGCGTCGAGCGGGCGGAGAAGTACCGGACCGGATAGGCCGGGACAGGAACGGAGCCACGATGAGCACGCCGAGGACGCCGAGGACGCCGAACACACCGGAATCCGTCGAGCACGACGCGTATCCGCCGCAGGCGCTGCATGACTACGCCTTCCTCGCCGACGGCGAGCGCGGGGCGCTGGTCGGCCCGCGCGGGGAGATCTGCTGGCTGTGCGCACCCCGCTGGCACAGCGACGCGGTCTTCTCCACCCTGATCGGCGGAGCCGGTCTCTACGCCGTCACACCGAGGGGCCGCTTCGTGCCCGGTGGACACTACGAAGAGGGCTCCCTGATCTGGCGCAGCCGCTGGATCACCGAGGACGGGATCGTGGAGTGCCGCGAGGCGCTGGCCTTTCCGGGGGAGCCGGGGCGGCTGGTCCTGCTGCGCCGCGTGCGGGCGACGGAGGGACCGGCCCGGGTCCGGGTGGTCCTGCACCCGCTGGCCGGGTACGGCACGCGGCCCCTGCGTGAGGCGCGACGCGACGACGGTGGTGTGTGGACGGCACGGGTGGGCGACCCGCACCTGCGCTGGACCGGCGGCGGCGACGCCGCACTCTCCGAAGTCGGCTCCACGGGCGCGCGGTTCACCCTCGACCTGGCGTTGGACGAGGGACAACAGCACGACCTGGTCCTCGAACTCGGCGCGCCTCGGCTGCCGGGCGACGACCTCCCCGAGCCGTCCGACCTGTGGTCCAGGACCGAACACGCCTGGTCCGACGCCGTGCCCGCCCTGGACGACACCGTCGCCGCCCGCGACGCACGGCAGGCGTATGCCGTCCTGCGCGGCATGACCAGCGGCGACGGAGGCATGGTCGCCGCGGCGACGACCAGTCTCCCGGAGCGTTCCGAGGAAGGGCGCAACTACGACTATCGCTACGCGTGGATCCGCGACCAGTGCTTCGCGGGCCAGGCGGTGGCCGCGGCCGGTCAACACCCCTTGCTGGACGAGGCAGTTCGCTTCGTCGGCGCCCGTCTGCACGAGGACGGGCCCAAACTGAGACCGGCGTACACGGTCGACGGCGGGCCTGTTCCCGACCAGCGCACGCTCGAACTGCCGGGCTATCCCGGCGGCTTCGACCGGATCGGGAACCACGTCAACCGCCAGTTCCAACTCGACGTATTCGGCGAGGCGTTGCTGCTGTTCGCCGCCGCCGCGCGCCGTGACCGGCTCGACCGGGACGGCCTGCGGGCCGCCGGGATCGCCGTGGCCGCCATCGCGGCCCGCTGGAGCGAACCGGACGCGGGCATCTGGGAGTTGGACGACCGTGCCTGGACACACAGCCGTCTGATCTGCGCCGCTGGGCTGCGGCGGATCGCCGACGTGGCACCGGACGCCGCCCGCGAGAGCGAGTGGAACGGGCTGGCCGACACCATCCTCACGCACACCACGGCACACGCGACGCACTCCGGCGGACACTGGCAACGCGCCCCGGACGACCCGGGATTGGACGCGGCCCTGCTGCTGCCCCCGGTACGCGGACTGCTCCCGGCCGACGACCCGCGCACCCGTGCCACCCTCCACGCCTACACCGAGAACCTCACCCGCGACCACTACGCCTACCGCTTCCGGCACGACGAACGCCCACTGGAAGAGGCGGAAGGCGCCTTCCTGCTCTGCGGCTTCGTGACGGCACTGGCCGAACACCACCAGGGACGCGAGGTGGAGGCCTACCGCTGGTTCGAACGCAACCGGCACGCGTGCGGGGCGGCGGGCCTGTACTCCGAGGAGTACGACATCGCCCAACGGCAACTCCGCGGCAATCTTCCGCAGGCCTTCGTCCACGCCCTCCTGCTCGAATCCGCGGCCACCCTCGCCCATGCCCCACCCGTCTGAAGCCCAGTGAAGGCCAGTGAAGTCCAGTCTTCCCCTCACGACCTCCGAGACGAACAGGACGAGCATGAACCAGCAGACCGTCGTCATCACCGGCGCCAGCGCCGGCATCGGCCGGGCCACCGCACGGCTCTTCGCCGAGCGGGGCGCCAACGTCGTGCTCCTCGCACGGGGCAGGGCGGGACTCGACGCGGCCGTGGCCGACGTGGAGGACAGGGGCGGCCTCGCCCTCGCGGTGCCGACCGACGTGGCCGACCCGGCACAGGTCGAGGCCGCGGCCGTGGCCGCCGAGGAGGCCTTCGGGCCGATCGACGTCTGGGTCAACAACGCCTTCACGTCGGTGTTCGCGCCGTTCACGGAGATCGAGCCCGACGAGTACAAGCGGATCACCGAGGTCAGCTATCTGGGCTTCGTGAACGGCACCCGGGTCGCGCTCCGGCGCATGATCCCCCGGGACGCCGGCGTGATCGTGCAGGTCGGCTCGGCCCTCGGTGACCGGGCCATCCCGCTTCAGTCCGCCTACTGCGGTGCCAAGCACGCCGTCAACGGCTTCACGTCGAGCGTGCGCACGGAACTCATGCACCGGCACAGTCACGTGCACATCACCGTGGTGCAGATGCCGGCCGTCAACACCCCGCAGTTCTCCTGGGTGTTGTCCCGGCTGCCGAAGCACCCCCAGCCCGTACCGCCCATCTACCAGCCGGAGGTGGCCGCCCGGGCCGTGGTCAACGCGGCGGACCATCCGCGCCGCAAGCAGTACTACGTGGGCGCGTCCACCGCCGCGACTGTCCTCACCAACAAACTGGCACCCGCCCTGCTGGACCGCTACCTCGCCCGCACCGGCTACGCGTCACAACAGACCGACGCCGGCGCACCCGGCACCCGCGAGCCCAACCTCTGGCACCCGGCGGACGAAGCCCCGGAACACGACTACGGAGCACACGGCACCTTCGACGAGAGGTCCCACCCCCGCTCGGCCCAGGCGGCCCTCGCACGACACCCCGGGCTCGTGCTGGCCGGCGTGACGGGAGCGGTGACGATGGGGGTGGGAGCGGTGCTACGGCGCAGGGGGCTCCGGTAGGGCGCCTACGAGGCGGCGCGGATCAGAACCGGACGTCCTCCGCGGTGGAGATACGCGCCCCCATGTTGCGTTCCATCATCCGCAGGGCGGCCTCGGCCAGATCCGGGTGGATATGGGCCACGGCGTCGCGGGCCACCGTCACCCTCAGATGCCGGATGTGGGCGTCGAGCGCCGAGTACAGCACACACTGCTCGGCGACCTGCCCGCACAGCACGATGTGGTCGACACCCTGCTGGGTCAGCAGATAGCCGAGCGGCGTCTCGTAGAAGGCGGAGTGCCGTGCCTTGACGACGAAGAGCGAGGCGTCGTCGGGTGCGACGGGCCGGACGAGGTCGGCGTGCGGTCCCTTCAGGGCCGTCTCCAGGAGTTCGCCGTGGTGGGACCGCCACTGCCCGAAGTTGTCGTTGACGTAGATGACGGGGGCGTCGAGTTCGCGCGCGCGGTGCAGCAGCCTGGTCACGGCGGGCAGGGACTCTTCCACCGAGGGGATCAGCAGGGCGGCGTCGTCGTGGTCGTACGTGTTGATCATGTCGATGACGATGAGTGCGCTCTGTGCCATGCCTTCCACCCTGCGTCGGCGACGGCGTCCGCGCGCCCTGTGGAGAGGGGCGGGGACGCCGCCGGGAGACGTCGCCGCTGGCCGGGCGTCGTGATCAGCGGCCGAGGGCCTTCCGCAACTGCCCCTTGTCCATGGAGGAGCGGCCGTGGATGTTGCGCTTCTTCGCCTCGGCGTAGAGCTGGTCCTTCGTGGGCCCTTCAGCGCCGCTGTGCGAGCGCTGCCCGCCGCGCTGGGAGGCGGACTTCGGGTCACGCGTGGAGGTCTTGCTCGCGGTCTTCGACTCTCCGGAGCGGGCGCGCTCCTTGTTCACCGTACGGGCCGCGATCTCCTTCGCCCGGCGGGTGGACTCGCCCCGCTGCTCGGCGCTCTCCTTCACGTGCTCGTACTGTCGTTCCCTCTTCTTGCTCGATCCTGCCGGCATCGCGTCGCTCCTCTCCTGAATCGATCCACGGGTTCCCTTTCACGAGGCCCCGTAACGTGCTCGCAGAGGCTCGTCAGTCGCCGAGCCGGGGCAGCACCTTGGTGCGGTAGAAGTCGAAGAAGCCCTGCTGGTCCGGTCCGATCTGGTTGACGTAGACGGTGTCGAAGCCGGCGTCGACGTACTCCTTGACCGCCTCCACGTGGGCGTCCGGGTCGTCGCCGCAGGCGAGACTCGCTTCGATGCGCTCGGGGCCGACGAGCTGCGAGGCCTGCTCGAAGTGGCGTGGGGTGGGCAGGAGTTGGGCGAGTTCGCCGGGGAGCTGTTCGTTGGCCCAGAGGTGGTGTGCCGTACGGACGGCTTCGTCCTTGTCGGTCGCCCAGCAGACCTTGAGTCCCGCGGAGACGGGCTTGGTGCCGCCGCCGCTGCGCCGGAACCGTTCGATGGCGGGGGCCTCCGGTGCCATGGTGATGAATCCGTCCCCGATGCGGCCGGCGACCTCGGCGGCGTGCGGGCCGAAGGCGGAGACGTCGATGGGCACCGGTTGGCCGGGGACCGTGTACAGGCGGGCGTTCTCCACCGTGTAGTGCTTGCCGCGGTGGCTGATCTGTTCCCCGGTGAACAGCTCCCGCATCACGTGGACGGCTTCCTCCAGCATCTCCAGGCGTACGTCGGCCTCGGGCCAGGCGTCACCGAGGATGTGCTCGTTGAGCGCCTCGCCGCTGCCGATGCCCAGCCGGAAGCGGCCGTCCAGCTGTACGGCGCTGGTGGCCGCGGCCTGGGCGACGACGGCCGGGTGCATACGGATGAGGGGGCAGGTCACGGCGGTCTGCACGGGCAGGGAGACGGCCTGCGAGAGGGCGCCGATCACCGACCAGACGAACGGGCTCTGCCCCTGGGCGTCGTTCCAGGGGTGGTAGTGGTCCGAGATCCACAACGACGTGAACCCGGCCTGTTCCGCCATCCTGGCCTGTTCCACCAACGCGGCGGGACCGTGTTCCTCACAGGACAGGAAGTAACCGAACTCCGTCATGGCGCTCTCCTCACGGCTGGTGGATCGTCCGTCCTCCGGGTGGCCGTGGAACGTGGCGGGAAACGTCCGTCCTGCGCCGCGTCCTACGCCGGGCGTGACATCTCGGCGATCGCCGTGGTGATCCGCTGGTGCAGGCGGTCGGGCAGCGGCGGCCCGTTGACCGAGTCGACGAGTTCCTCGGCGAGCTGGTGGAGTTTGGTGTTGGTGTGCTGGGAGACGTCGACCAGGACGTTCCAGGCGTCCTCGGGGCCGATGCCGAAGGAGGCCATCAGGACGCCGCGGGCCAGGTCGATGACCGGCCGGGTGAGCATCGCGCGCTTGAGCTGCACGACTTCGGTGCGCAGCTCCTCGGCCTCGTCGGACACGCCGTTCTCCTCCATCAGGTCGTGCGTCGCGGCGGAACGTTCGCGATGTCCGTGCCAGCCGTTGACCACCCCGTTGACGGGCGCACGCGCGTGGGTGAACAGCGACGACGTGTCGGTGAGGGCGAGCAGTCTCTCGACCCACGGACTGAGAGCCCGCACGCCGAGTGTCTTGCCGTCCGCCAGGGCGGTGCGGCGGGCGCGCAGCAGGACGTTGAGGCCGGAACAGTCGCAGAAACCGACTCCGGTCAGGTCGAGGTCCACGCCTGCGGGCGACCGGGCCAGTGCCCGGCGGAGGGCCTGATGCAGGGTCTGTTCCGTGTCGATGTCGATCTCTCCGGAGACCGTCACGACCGGCCGGGTTCCGGCCGGGTGCGTCACGATCTCCAGGAAGGCCGACGGGGCAACCGCGGCCAGGGCACGCGTCGTTGCGCAGGCAGTCCGGCCGCTGCTCATGGGTGGAGCGGAGAAGTCGTGTTCTGACATGGCAGTCGCTCCCGAAGCGTTCGCCTGTCCTCTGCCGCTACAAGTTTTGTCCGACGCGTGAAACACGTCAAGAGATGCAGGAAATCTATTTCGCGCCTTTGAATACGCGAATGCTACGCCCTAGGCTGGGGTTCATGGGTGAAGTATCCGAGACGCACACAGGATGGACGTTTCTCACCAGCCATGCCCGGGTGCTGGCCACGATCGCCGAGGATCACCGCATCCGCATCCGTGACATCGCCGCGCGCTGCAGGCTCACCGAGAGGGCCGTCCAGAAGATCATTTCGGATCTGGAGGAGGACGGCTACCTGACCCATACGCGGGAGGGCCGGACCAACGCGTATCGGATCCAGCCGGGGACCATCCTGCGGCATCCGGCCGAGGCGGGGATGACGGTCGAAGCGCTGCTGTCCGCCCTCGCGCGGCACGACGACCAGCGTGACGGGCAGCCGCAGCGGTCGCGGACCGTACGGCCGCGTGAGCGTGATTCCGAATCCGCCAGGTGACTGCGGGGACTTGATCGCGCGCCGCGTTTGAAGCGTGTGGCAAGGGGGACCCGGCCGGTGCTGGGTGGTCAAGGGGAGTGGGGCTGCGGAGCCTGCCCCGCCCGATACGGCGAGAAGCGATCCGCAGCCCCACGGGCCCGCCCGCTCCGGCGTCCCGCCCGCTCCGGCGTCCCGTCCGCTCCGGCGTGCCGCGCGGCCGAACCTCAGCTTCCCGACCGTCGCCATCACGCCTTTCGTCACGATTTGTCGGCCTTTTCTGGCTCCGTGTGATCGTGTGCGTGAACCTGTTTCGGGGGCCTCTGTGCGGGAAGGCGGCATAGGAGTGCTTCGGACAGGAGGCACGTCCGTGGGAGCCGGCCTACGCCGGATTGCGGGTGTGTTCCACCTGTCCAGCACGTGCTCGCTCCCATGGGGACCGTCCAGTCGAACCCCCGTGAGGGAGTTGTGAGCACCATGGACACCGTCACCAGGAAGCGCCATCCGCACGACGACGCTCCGCACACCGGGGCCGCCTTCGCCCGCCTCTCGCACCTGCCCGACGGACCCGAACGGGACGTGGTGCGCGACGAGATCGTCCGGGCGTGGCTGCCCATGGCGGAACGCATCGCCGGCCGCTACCGGGGAAAGGGCGAGGACTTCGAGGACCTGTGCCAGGTCGCCGCACTCGGCCTCGTCAAGGCCGTCGACGGCTACGACCCCGAGCGCGGCCACGCCTTTGAGAGTTACGCCGTGCCGACCGTCACCGGCGAGATCAAGCGCCACTTCCGCGACCACATGTGGGCCCTGCACGTCCCGCGCCGGGTCCAGGAACTCCGCAACAGGGTGCGCGTCGCCCTGCGGGACCTGTCCGCGACGGGCCCCGACCGGCGCCCGGGCATCGCGGAGATCGCCGAGTACACGCAGCTGAGCGAGGAGGACGTACGCGCAGGTCTGGAAGCGCTGGACAGCTTCGCCGCGCTCTCCCTGGACGCCGAGACGCCGGGGGAGGACCCCGGCATGACGCTCGCGGGCGTGCTCGGGGAGCGGGACACCGGGTTCGACCTGGTCGTCGACCGCGAGGGGGTCAAGCCCGCCCTGCGGACGCTGCCCGAGCGTGAGCGGACCATCCTCTACCTCCGCTTCTTCCGGGGCATGACGCAGAGCCGCATAGCGGAGCAGCTGGGTGTCTCCCAGATGCACGTCTCGCGGCTGATCAGCACCTCCTGCGCCCAGGTGCGCGAACGCGTGCTGGCCGACGTCGCGTAGGCGCTCCGCTGGAGTGCCGGGATGGGTTGTTGTTCGGCTGCGGCGCCGTCGTGGCTGGTCGCGCCCCGCGGCGGAGCCGCTGATGTCACAGCCCCGCGCCCCTGAAGGGCCGGCCGCCCTGTGGGACTTCTCCCGAGGGCGGCCGGTGGCGGGCTCACTGCCGAACCCTCCCGGGAGCGGTTGGACAGGTGTCCGCCTCTCTTCCGACTACCGGGCTGGGCCCGCCGCAAACAGCGACCGCGGATCACGGTGGGGGCGGAGTTCCGGGAATCTGGGTGGGCCCGTACCTGTCGAGGGCCTCTTCCAGCGGAACCCGGACGTCGGACGGGAGGTCCCCGTTGCGCCCCCAGATGAGGATCAGTTCCGCGATGTTGCGCAGCTTGATGTTGGTGAGCTGGGAGACCTCGCGCAGCACGGCCCACCCCTCGTCCGGCGTGACACGGCCGAGGGCGACCATCATGCCGATGGCCTGGTCCACCGTGGCGTGCGAGGTGACGGCCTCCTTCAACTGGCCCACCTCTTCCCGCAGTTCCACGATCTCTTCCATGGCCTCCGCGGGCACGGAGGGCTCTGTCGGGCCGTCATGTTGCCCACCGTGTCCCGAACGGGTGTCTGAAGTCATCGTTTTCTCCGAGGTCACGAATCCCGGTCCTGTGTCGTCGTCCTTCAGGTACATGGTTGCTACTCGGGCGGGCCGGTGCCAGAGCCCTTGTCGGGCGGGTCGTCGGCCCGTTGGGGCACCACGGTGTATGTCGGGTCCTCCGCCGAGGCGACTCCGGCCGCGAAGATGCCGAAGCGCGTGCACGCCGAGCCCGCGAGAAGGGCGAGACCTGCGACGACGGCCGCCGAGCGACTGCGGCGGCCGAGGAGCAGTGCGGTCGTGGCACCCGAGGCGGTGAGCACGCGGGCGGTCCGCAGCAGGGTTCCGGCCCGGCCCTGGTGGTAGGTCTCGGCGACCATGCCCAGGCGCCGCTCGGCCGCCCGGGTGGCCACCTCCTCGGCCCCGGCGGCCAGCACCGCGGCGCGGCGGGCGGGCCCCGACTCGGGTGACGGGCCGAGGACCAGGGCCATGCCGGAGGCGGCAGCCGTCGCGGACGCGGCGAACAGGTAGGGGAGTTCGCGGTGTGCGCCGTGCCAGGCCGGGACGGCGGTGTCCGCCGCCAGGACGGCCGTGTACGAGGCCACCGCCGGGCCCAGCAGGGCAGCCGCCGCGGTCGCCGCCGCGCCCGCCCGGGGCAGCCGCCCGGTGACGGCGCTGACGGCAGCCGCGCCGGCCGCCGGACCGTAGCCGGCGAGCAGCCACGAGCCCACGCTCATCGGCGAGGTCGGCTTGAGGACCCGCAGCATGTTCGGGAACCTGCTCGGTACCCCGAGGTCGTGCACGAGCGCGGCGGCGGACAGCGAGACCGCGACGAGCGAGGACACCTTCATCGCCGTGGCGGTGGTCGTACGTCCCGTGAGCTGGGCCCCGGCCGCGAGCACGGACCCCGCACCGGCCAGCCCGCCGAGGAAGAAGTACCCGGCGATGTCCCGGGCGGCCCAGGACGGTGCCTTGATGACCGGGCGGCCGTAGTACGACTCGAACTCGGCGCGGGGGACCATGAGTTGCTCCCCGCGACGACCGCGACGCCCACCGCGCCCATGGGAACGGCGCCGCTCGTTCCGCTCGGTTCCCGTCATCGTGGTCCCTTCCTTCCCCGGAGGGCGGGCAGTGCGAAGGAGAGGGCGAAGCCGCCGACCAGCGAGAGGGCGGCGGCACCGGCGTGTTTCCACATGGTGGGGAGGTCGCGGGTGGTGACGACCGGGTTCGGCGGCAGACCGTAGACCTCGGGTTCGTCGAGGAGCAGGAAGAACGCGCCGTCGCCGCCGACCCCGTCGTCGGGCTCGTGGCCGTAGAGCCGGGCGCCCTCCACGCCCGCCTCGTGCAACTGGTCCACGCGCAACGCGGCGCGTTCGCGCAGTTCGTCCAGCGGGCCGAACTGGATGGACTCCGTGGGGCAGGCCTTGGCGCAGGCGGGTTCCTGCCCGGCGCCGAGCCGGTCGTAGCACATCGTGCACTTGAACGCCCGGCCGTCGTCGGGGCGTTGCTCGATGACGCCGTACGGGCAGGCGGGCACGCAGTAGCCGCAGCCGTTGCAGATGTCCTCCTGGACGACGACCGTGCCGAACTCGGTGCGGAAGAGGGAGCCGGTGGGGCAGACGTCCAGGCAGGCCGCGTGGGTGCAGTGCTTGCACACGTCCGACGACATCAGCCAGCGCAGTTCCCCGGGCTCGGCAGCCTCGGCGGGCGTCTCGGACTCGGCCTCCACCAGGTGGAGTTGGGTCCGCCCGTCCGGCTCCGGGACGTGCGGTTTCTGCTGTTCGATGAAGGCGACATGGCGCCAGGTGGAGGCACCGAGCCCCTGCGTGTTGTCGTAGCTCATGCCCGTGAGGGAGAGGCCGTCCTCCGGGATGGCGTTCCACTCCTTGCACGCCACCTCGCAGGCCTTGCAGCCGATGCAGACGGAGGTGTCGGTGAAGAAGCCGACGCGGGGCGGGGGTTCGGGGTGCCCGGCGTCGCGCGCGGGGTCGGGTTCCGTACCGCTCAGAAGGTGACGCTCCGTCATTTCCGGCTCTCCGTCCCCGTGTTGGCGGTGATGCCCGCGCGCCCGCGGTACTCGGCGACCAGCTTCGGCAGGTCGGGGCCGCGCGGCCGGCGCCCCGGGCGGATGTCGGCCGTCAGCGCCTTGTCCTCCTGGATGTGGGCGTTGGGATCGAGGGCGATGGCGACGAGTTCGTTGGCCGCGTCGCCGGTGGCCACGCCGTTGGGACCCCAGTGGAACGGCAGCCCGATCTGGTGGACCGTCCGGCCGTGCACGGTCAACGGGGTGATCCGCGCGGTGACCATGACGCGGGCCTCGATCGCGTTGCGGGCCGTGACGATCGTGGCCCAGCCCATGTGCTCCAGGCCGCGTTCGGCGGCCAGTTGAGGGGAGACCTCGCAGAAGAACTCCGGCTGGAGCTCGGAGAGATAGGGCGACCAGCGGCTCATGCCGCCCGCCGTGAAGTGCTCGGTGAGGCGGTGTGTGGTGACGACGTAGGGGAAGACCTCGGCGCCCTTCTCGTCGCCGCTCGGGTGGTAGCGGTTGCCCTCGCGGGGCAGCAACTGGCGTACGGGAGAACGTGGTGTGGAGGGGTGGAGGGCGTTGGGGAAGGGCGAGTCCTGCGGTTCGTAGTGCGTCGGGAGCGGGCCGTCCTCCAGTCCCGCGGGCGCGTACAGCCAGCCCTTGCCGTCGGCCTGCATGATGAACGGGTCGTCGCCGCGCAGCGCGTCGGGCCCGGTCGCGTCCTCGTCCGGTACGAAGCCGGGGGCGCGGTCGGGCACGAAGTCCGGGACGTCGTAGCCGGTCCACTTCCCCTCGGCCTCGTCCCACCACACGTAGGCCTTGCGCTCGCTCCACGGTGTGCCGTCCGGGGCGGCCGACGCCCGGTTGTAGAGGATGCGCCGGTTGGCGGGCCAGGCCCAGGCCCACTCGGCGGCCACCCAGTCCTGTTCGCTGCCGGGCTTGCGGCGAGCGGCCTGGTTGACGCCGTCCGCGTACACCCCGCAGTAGATCCAGCAGCCGCACCGCGTCGAGCCGTCGTCCTTGAGCTCGGTGTACGCCGAGAGGGGTGCCCCGTCCGGGCCGTGGCCGTTGATCTCGGCGAGCACGGCGGCGGCGACCGGCTCGCGCAGCGGGCCGTCCACCGGGTAGTCCCAGGTCAGGTCCTGTACGGGCCGGTCCATCGGGTCGGTCGAGGCGGCCAGCCGCTCCTTGATGCGGCGGCCCAGGTGGTACATGAACCACAGGTCGCTGCGGGCGTCGCCCTCGGGTTCGACGGCCGCGTGGTGCCACTGGAGCCAGCGGTTGGTGTTGGTGAAGGAGCCGTTCTTCTCGGTGTGGGAGGCGGCCG
Source organism: Streptomyces sp. P5F9 (assembly GCF_057961495.1). Taxonomy (NCBI): domain Bacteria; kingdom Bacillati; phylum Actinomycetota; class Actinomycetes; order Kitasatosporales; family Streptomycetaceae; genus Streptomyces; species Streptomyces sp. P5F9. The sequence continues at coordinate 42,995 of NZ_JBXVPZ010000012.1, forward strand.
GGAAGAAGAACACCTCGGTGCCGATGTCCTCGGTGCGCAGCTCGCCGGTCTCGATCTCCGGGCCGTCCTGCCACCAGGTCGCCGACTCGATGAGGGAGAAGTCGCGGACGACGAGCCACTCCAGGTTGGCCATGCCGAGCCGCTGGAGCCGGGTGTTGGCGGAGCCGACGGCGGGGTTCTCGCCCATCAGGAAGTAGCCCTTGCACACGCCGTCCAGCTGGGCCATGACCGTGTCGTACGTGGAGTGGGAGCCGGTCAGGCGCGGCAGGTGGTCGAAGCAGAAGTCGTTGGCGGCGGTGGCCGCGTCGCCGTAGTACGCCTTGAGGAGGCTCACGAAGTAGGCCCGCATGGTGCCCCAGAAGCCCTTGTCGGTGCGGCTGGCCTCGATGAAGGCGTCCAGGTCCTCGTGTGCGTGGGCGTGCGGCATGGGGAGGTAGCCGGGCAGCAGGTTGAAGAGGGTGGGGATGTCGCTGGAGCCCTGGATGGAGGCGTGGCCGCGCAGGGCCTGGATGCCGCCGCCGGGGCGGCCGATGTTGCCGAGCAGCAGCTGGAGCACGCTCGCGGCGCGGATGTACTGGGCGCCGACCGAGTGCTGGGTCCAGCCGACGGCGTACGCGAACGCGCTCGTCCGCTCGCGGCCCGAGTTGGCGGTCAGGGCCTCGCACACCTGGAGGAACGTCGCGCGCGGTATCCCGCAGACGTCCTCCACCAACTCCGGGGTGTAACGGGCGTAGTGGCGCTTGAGGATCTGGTAGACGCAGCGCGGGTGCCGCAACGTCTCGTCGCGGGGGGCCCGGTGTCCGGTGCGCGCTCCGCCCGAGCCATGTGCCTCGGGCCCGGCGGAGCTGTGGACGCGCTCCTCGTACTGCTCGTCGACCTCGCCGGTGGGCTGCTGCACATCGACGCCCTCGTACTGCCAGCTGGAGGGGTCGTAGTGGTGCTTGTCCTCGTCCAGGCCGGAGAAGACGCCGTCGAGGTCCTCGGTGTCGCGGAAGTCCTCGCTCACTAGGGTGGCGGCGTTGGTGTAGGCGAGGACGTACTCGCGGAAGTCCTTCTCCTCGGTCAGGACGTGGTTGATGATCCCGCCGAGGAACGCGATGTCGCTGCCGGCCCGGATCGGGACGTGCAGGTCGGCCAGCGCGCTGGTGCGGGTGAAGCGCGGGTCGACGTGGATGATCCGGGCGCCGCGCGCCTTCGCCTCCATCACCCACTGGAAGCCGACGGGATGCGCCTCGGCGAAGTTCGAGCCCTGGATGACGATGCAGTCGGCGTGCTGGAGGTCCTGCATGAAGGTCGTGGCACCGCCCCGCCCGAAGGAGGTGCCGAGCCCGGCGACCGTGGAGCTGTGGCAGACCCGGGCCTGGTTCTCCACCTGGACCACGCCGAGGCCGGTCAGCAGCTTCTTGATGAGGTAGTTCTCCTCGTTGTCGAGCGTCGCGCCGCCGAGGCTGGCGATGCCGAGGGTGCGCGCGGTGCGCAGCCCGTCCGACTCCCACTCCCAGGTCCGGCGCCGGGTCTCGACCACCCGGTCGGCCACCATGTCCATGGCGGTCTCCAGGTCGAGGGACTCCCAGTCGGTGGCGTACGGCCGCCGGTACAGCACCTCGTGGCGGCGGGCCGGGCCGGTGGTGAGCTGGAGCGTGGCGGAGCCCTTGGGGCAGAGGCGGCCACGGCTGACGGGCGAGTCCGGGTCGCCCTCGATCTGGACGACCTTGTCGTCCTTGACGTAGAGCTGCTGGCCGCAGCCCACCGCGCAGTAGGGGCACACGGAACCGACCACCCGGTCGGCGGTGTCCGTGCGCGGCCTGAGCTGCTCGGTGCGCGCCGACATGGCGGCCCGGCCCCGGCCCAGCGGGTCTGATCCGGTCAGTTGGCGGAAGGCGGGCCAGTCACTGATCCAGGTGCGTACCCCCATGGTCGTCTCCTCCCGGCAGCTGGGGTCTACGGCGTCGCGTGGTGGTCGTCACTTCCAGATTCGCCCACTGGGGCGGGTACGGCGCGCGGAGCGTCAGCCGGACGGTTCGTCGGGCACCGGGTGCTCCGGCCGGGGGCTGCCGGACTGCGGAGAGCCGCGCCGGCCCGTTCCGGCCTCGTCCGTGTCGGGGATCTCTTCGTCGGGGGCTTCCGGGCCCTCGCCCTCAGCCGGCTCCGGCGCGTCGCCGTCGGGCTCCCAGGGGTCCCCGTCGGCACCCGCCTGCTGGTCGGGCATGTCCCTCGGCACGGGCTGGGTCTCCCGCGCTTCGCCGTCCCCATGACTCCCCGGACGGTGGTCGCTCACGGCGCTCTCCCTCTCTCGGCCGGACTCTGGCCCGAGCCCGGGTACCCCGGACGAGGCATCGCTACGCAAGGGTGTCGGGTCCTTTCGTCCTTGAACCGCGCGCGGGTCAGGCCTCGACGACCCGTACGGTCTTCAGCCGCTGGTCGGCCGCGTCCGGCAGGAACATGCCGGCCTCGACCCCGGTGACCAGGTAGGTCAGTACGGGCTCGGTGAGGCGTTCGCCGGGCAGGGCCACGGGGATGCCGGGCGGGTAGGGGGTGATCATCTCGGCGGCGATCCTGCCGACGGCTTCCGCCGCGGGGACCTTCGCGTGCCGGGCGAAGTAGGCGTCCCGGGGCGGACGGGCCTGGTCCATCCGCAGTCCGGCGGGTGACGGGACGGCGACCCGGGGTGCGTCCCGCAGTTCGGCGGCGTGGCCGGCCAGGTCGCGCAGGGCCGTCAGGAGGCGGCCGGTGGTCTGCTCGTCGTCGGCGTGGGTGAGCTGTGCGCTGATACGGCGGTGGTCGAACAGGTGGGCGTCGATGTGGTGGTGGGTCCGCAGCCAGTCGGCGGCGCGGTAGCCGGTGGTGCCCAGTTCGCCGATGTCCATGACGAGCGGGAGCGGGTCGAAGCCGTGGGCGAGACCGGGGCCGCGGAAGTCCTTCGCGTCGTTGACGTGGAAGCCGTCGATCGCTTCGACGGCCGTGCGGGTGCGGGCCGCCAACTCCAGTGCCCGGCCGAGGAGTTGACGACCGTGCTGGACCATCTGCCGGCGCCAGGCGTCGATGCCGGCGTAGATCAGGACGTTCGGACTGGTCGTGCCGAGGAGGTCGGCCCGCGAGGCCAGTTCGGCGGGGTCGACGAGGTCGCCCTGGAGGTGGAACACCGAGCCCTGTTCCAGGCCGCTGCCCATCTTGTGGATGCTGGTCACACAGATGTCGGCGCCGGCGTCCATGGCCCATGACGGCAGGTCGTCGTGGAAGGGGAGGTGCGCTCCCCATGCCTCGTCCACGACGAGGGGCTTGCCGAGCCGGTGGCAGACGTCGGCGATGCCTGTGAGGTCGGCGGCGGCTCCGTACGGGGTGGGGCTGGTGACCAGGGCACCGTCCGCGTCCGGATGCTCCGCGAACGCCTTGGCGTAGGCCGCCGCCGAGGGGGGATGGGCGAGGTGGCGGGAGGTGTCCCACTGGGGTTCCACCCACACGGGCTCGACACCGGAGAGGATGAGCCCGGCCACCACCGACTTGTGGGCGTCACGTCCGACGAGGAGCCGGTGGCCGGGGCAGGTGACCGCCAGCATGGCGGCCTTCACCGACAGGGAGCTGCCGCAGGTCGAGAAGAACGTGTGGTCCGCGTGCACCGCGTCGGCCATGAGGTTCTCGGCCCGCTCCAGCACGCGGCCCCGGGTGAGCCGGTCGTCCAGGCCGCCGTTGGCCAGGACGTCACCGTAGAAGACGGCGTCACCCAGGACCGCGCGGGCACGGGGGTCCGCGCCGCGTGCCCGTTTGTGGCCCGGGGGAGTGAATCCCAGTTCGTCCGCGTCCGCGTAGCGGGCGAGCGCTTCGAGAATCGGGGCCTCGGCCTGGTTCGCAGCCATGGCGGCCGGGTTCCCCACGGTGGGGCAACCATGCGGGCCGGCGGTGTCGGCACCGCCTCCACGCCGTTCAGATGTCGCGCTTCTCCAACGGCCGGACGGCGGGCCCCTGGAGGATCTGTCCGTCCGGGGCGAAGCGGGAACCGTGACACGGGCACTCCCATGCCTGTTCAGCGCGGTTGAAGGCCACGATGCAGCCCAGGTGGGTGCAGCGGGCCGAGACCGCGTGGAGCTGGCCGGTCTCGTCGCGGTGAACGGCGCACTGCCGGCCGCCCGTCCGTACCACGGCACCCTCGCCGCGAGGGATGTCCTCCGGTGCGGGGCCCGTCAGCGGGGGCAGCCGGTCACCGACGAAGTGCCGGGCCACGCGCGCCTGGTGCTTCAGGAAGGACCCGCCCTCGCGGATCACGGAGGCCAGGCGGCGCGGATCGTAGAGGCCGCTCCACTCGCACGCGCGTCCGCCGACGAGGTCCCCGATCAGGCCGCCCGCCATGATGCCGCCGCTCAGTCCCCAGCCGCCGAACCCGGTGGCCACATAGGTGTGGCGGCTGCCGACATGGAGCGGACCGACGAGGGGCACGGAGTCGGTGGAGTCGTTGTCCTGGGTGGCCCAGCGGCGCGTGAGCGTGAGACCCGGGAAGCGGTCCTGGGCCCAGGCGGACAGTCGCGCGAAGCGTTCCTCGACGTCGGCGGCACCGGGGGTGAAGTGCTCCCCGGTGACGATCAGCAGGCGCTTGCCGTCGCCGTACGGTGCGCTGCGCACCGACCGGGTGGCCTGCTCGGGCGTGATGTACATGCCGCGCGGGGCGATCGCCTCGTCGACGGTGCCGGCCACCACCAGTTCTCGCCTGGGGGAGAGCCTGGTGAAGAGCAGGGCGCGGTCGAACACGGGGTAGTGCGTGGCGATCACGACCTCGCCGGCGCGGACCGACACCCCGGCGTCGGTCGTCAGCACGCAGGGTTCGCCCTCGTTGAGACCCACGACCCGCGTGTCCTCGTACACGGCACCGCCGCGCCGTCGCAGGTCGTCCGCGAGCGCCAGCAGGTACTTCCGGGGATGGAACTGGGCCTGCCCCGTCACCCGGACCGCGCCGGCCACCGGAAAGGGCAGATCGGTCTCCGTGACGAAGTCGGCCGGCAGCCCCGCCTCGCGCGCCGCCTCCGCCTCCGCCCGCAGTTCCGCCACGCCCTGGAGGTCCTCGGCGTAGGTGAGGGCCGCCGCCTCCTCCCACTCGCAGTCGATGCCCAGCTCCTCGACGATCTCGGCGGCGTGGCGGATCGCGGCGGACTGCGAGCGCGCGTACAGCCGGGCGCCCTCGGGGCCGCGGGTGCGGCGGAGACGGTCGTAGACCAGCGTGTGCAGGGCGGTCAGTTTGGCCGTCGTGCGGCCGGTGACCCCGGCGGCGAGCCGTCCGGCCTCCAGTACGGCCACCTCGCGTCCCTGCCAGGCCAGTTCCCAGGCCGCGCTCAGCCCCGCGATGCCGCCGCCGACCACCGCGACGTCGACGGAGAGGTCATGGGACGGCGGGGGAGCGGGCTCGCCGGGTGGTGCGGTCTCCAGCCAGTACGATCCCTTGATTTCTGCCGTGGCGTTCATGACGGCCGGGTGCCCCTGTGACGACGGGATACGCGAAGCTACGTCAGGAGCCTCAGCACCGCTTCCTCCACGGCACCCTGCGTGGCCGGTTCGCCGAAGCGGACGCCCGCGCCCAGGTCGTCGAGGGCCGGGGCGATGGTCCGGCCCTCCTCGAAGAGTTCGACGACCCGGGGATTGATGTACGAGGCGCGGCAGACCGCCGGCGTGTTTCCCAGGTAGCCGGCCACCTCACGGACGGCGTGCGTCACCGCGCGTCCGCGGGCGGTGCGGGATGCCGCGGCGACGGGTTCCGCCACGGCGAGGGCGACGGCCGCGAGGACGGTGGCGTGCCAGGTGCGGAAGTCCTTGGCCGTGAGGTCGGTGTCCGTGCGCTCGCGCAGATAGGCGTTGAGATCGTCCGCGCGCACGTCGTGCCAGGCGCCGGACTGCCAGTAGGCGAAGAGGCGTTCGCCGGTGTCACGGCGGCGCAGCAGCGCGCGCAGGGCCCGGCACACGGACTCCTCGGCCAGCGCCTGCGACACGTCCTTCGCGCCCTTGGCCGGATAGGCGAACCGCACCTCGCCGCGGCGGCACGAGGCGTGCTCGCGGAGCAGCGTGGTGAGACCGTGCGTCTCGTTGTCGCGGCGGTACGACTCGTTGCCGATCCGGAAGAACCCCAGGTCGAGCAGGCGTGCCGCGCAGGCCGGCACACGGTCCCGGCACAGTCCCCGGGCCTTGAGGTCCTCGGCCGTGTGCTTCCGCAACAGGGGCAGGGCGGGGGCCACTTCGAGGACGTGGTCGTGCTTGGCCGCCTCCTGCCGCTCCCGGAACCGCGGGTGGTAGAGGTACTGGCGACGTCCCGCGGCGTCGGTGCCGGTCGCCTGGATGTGTCCGTTGGGCTCAGGGCAGATCCACACGTCCGTCCACGCGGGCGGTACGGCCAGGTCGCGCAGGCGTTGCCGCTCGGCCCCGTCGGTGATGGGGCGGCCGCCGGGACCGACGTAGCGGAACCCTCGCCCGCAGCGGATCCGGGTGATGCCCGGCCGGTGGATGTCGCTGTCGCGCAACCGGACCCGTCGCCCCGAACCACCGTGCGGCGGCGGGGAGTTCACGGCCAGGACCTGGTGCGGCCCTCGGCACCGGCCGGACGGCGCAGCATGCGGAAAGCCAGCAGGAGGGTGGTCGGCCACAGCGCGGCGAGGCACCACAGGACGACGGAGTTGGAGCTGAGGATGCCCACGACGAGGAGGAGCAGCGACGCACACGTCAGAGCGGCCACCGACAGGGGCAGCCACGGCCGGGCCACCGGGTGGCGCATCCGCCGGGCCAGACGCCGGTCCTCGCTGAGATCCGCTTCGATCCGCCACAGGGCGAGGCGTTCGTGCGACGTCAGCGCGACATCGTCGGGGTTGTTTCGGCTTTCCACGGTGAGTACCTCATTCTCCCGGGCTGTGGCACGGGACCGCTCCGCTCCGGGCCGGCGCGGGAGTCCTCGGTGCTGATGACGGGACGAGTGCCCCGCGAAAGCCGACCGATGCCTTCCGCGGGCCGGTGGGCGGTGACGTCGGGCACGGTCTGCAACGCGTCCCCGGGGACGGACTCGTTCCAGGTGCGCGAGGCGACGCGGCGACCGTCCTCGTAGGCGTCCAGCGTGGCGTTGACGTGGAACTCCTCGGTGTCGCAGGTCAGTGTGGTCCATGTCGCCGCGCCGGCCGGTGAGGTGAAGTCGTCGGCGATCGACGATGTCCAGCGCCGCCTCGTAGCTGTAACTGTCCTGCTGGTCGACGTCCGAGAGGCGTTGCCCCTCGTCAGGCACGATGTCGATCCGGACGCCGGGTATCTCCTTCTCGATACGGGTCACTTCCCCGGCGGACGTCACAGGCCCCCAACCACAAGGCAGCCGTCGGCAGTTGTGGTGGCGGGCGCGGCGGGCGTTCGTCGGTCGCCCGATCCCTGAGGTGAGCACTCGACCCGCCGGAGAACTCGCACCCCGAACGCCCCACGACAGCTCACGTGAGAGCTTCTGGATCACGGGTACTCGCCGCGCATGGACGTCATGCCGAGGAATGTCACATCGCGAGAGCCGACCCTGCCGTCCGCTCGTGGCCGGATCTCGGCGGCGGTCATCGAATATCTGCGGAATGCGGGACCCCTTCCGGACGACGGGGCGATGTCTGCCGCCGCCCCGCTCGGAGACGATCTCCAGCTCGCCCTGTACATCTGCTACGAGCTGCACTACCGGGGGTTCGCCGATGTCCACGCCGACCGCGAATGGGACCCCGACCTGCTCAAGGTCCGGGCGGCACTGGAACAGCCGTTTCTCGACACCCTCCGGGACGCGGCGACCGTGCACCGGCACGCCGACGAGGCACTGGACGCACTGCTCGTCGAACCCGTCGACGGTTGCGGCGTCAGCCACTTCCTCCGGGACGAGGGAGAACTGTGGCAGGTGCGTGAGTACGCCGCTCAGCGCTCGCTCTACCACCTCAGGGAAGCCGACCCGCACGCGTGGGTGCTGCCCCGCTTGTGGGGACGGGCGAAGGCGGGCATGGCGGCCGTGGAGTTCGACGAGTTCGGCGGAGGCCGCGCGGATCGCGTGCACGCCCGCCTGTTCGCCGAGCTGATGACCGACCTGGACCTGGACACCGCGTACGGGCACTATCTCGACGCGACCGGTGCCGAGGCTCTCGCCACCGTGAACCTGATGTCCCTCCTCGGCCTGCACCGCGCCCTGCGAGGCGCCCTGGTGGGACACTTCGCCGCCGTCGAGATCACCTCGTCGCCGGGTTCACGGCGCCTCGCCCAGGCCATGCGGCGCACCGGCGCGGGACCGGCCGCCGAGCACTTCTACGACGAGCACGTCGAGGCCGACGCCGTGCACGAACAGGTCGTCCGCCGGGACGTCGTAGCGGGTCTGCTCGAAGCGGAACCGCACCTCGACGGCGATGTCGCCTTCGGCGCGGACGCCACCACCCATCTCGAAGACCGACTCGCCGAACGCCTTCTCGGTGCGTGGCGGGCGGGGGAGTCGTCGCTGCGCGTACCTGCCCGGCCGGCGTTCCGACCACGAACAGGTTCTCCGGTACCCGCGAGAACCGGAGACGAGGCCCGATGACCACGGTCACTCTGCCCGGTGTCTACACCCCGCAGGACGACACCGACCTGCTCGTCCGGCTCCTGCGCGACGAACGCCTTCCCCCGCGGGCCGATGTCCTCGACGTCGGCACGGGAACGGGTGCCGTCGCTCTGGCGGCGGCCCGGCTCGGCGCCCGCGTCACGGCGATCGACATCTCCTGGCGAGCGGCTCTCAACGCCAAGGTCAACGCGGTGCTGGCCCGGCTCCCGATCCGGGTCAGACGCGGCGACCTGCTGGCTCCCGTGTCGGGCCGCTCCTTCGACCTCATCCTGTCCAACCCGCCGTACGTGCCGGCCCCCACCGGCGCGTGCCCCCGGCGGGGCGTGGCCCGGGCCTGGGACGCGGGGCACGACGGCCGTCTCGTACTGGACCGGATCTGCCAGGACGCGCCCGGACTCCTGAGGGCCGGCGGGGCGCTGCTCGTGGTCCAGTCCGCGCTGAGCTCCCCGGAGGAATCGCTGCGGCGGTTGCGGGCGGCGGGTCTGCGCGCCGGCATCGTGGAACGCCGCGGTGTCGCCTTCGGTCCCGTCCTGCGTTCCCGCAGCGGCTGGCTGCACGACCGCGGCCTGATCGAGGACGACGCCGAGAAGGAAGAGCTGGTGGTCATCCGTGGCGTACGACCTCGATGACGTGACGTACGACCCCGGTGAACGGCGCTGCCGCATCGTGGCCCGGCGCGCGGGGCCGCTCCTGGTGGAAGGGCCGGTCGACGTCACGCTGGAGGACGGCACCACCGTGTCGTCCGACCGGTTCTGCGTCGCCCTGTGCACCTGCCGGCGCAGCCGCACCTACCCGTGGTGCGACACCAGTCACCGCAGGTCCGAACCGCCGAGGCGGCCCGGCGGAGCCGCCTCCGACTCCTGACCCCTTGGACGGTGTCGCGGGGAACTTCGGCCGTGCGGGAGGTCATGAGGGGGTACCCGCCCCGGTGAAGATCGTATGCGCGTAGGTGACCTGCGAGGAGATGAGCGCCATGGTGAAGATCGGGTACACGATGATGACCGAGCAGACCGGTCCACGGGAGCTGGTGGACCATGTGGCCGGCGCCGAGCGGGCCGGCTTCGACTTCTCCGTCACGTCCGACCACTACTTCCCGTGGCTGGAGTCCCAGGGTCACTCCCCCTACGCGTGGAGCGTGCTCGGCGCCGCCGCACAGGCCACGGACCGCATCCCCCTGATGACGTACGTGACCTGCCCGACGACCCGCTATCACCCGGCGGTCGTCGCCCAGAAGGCCGCGACCGTGCAACTCCTCTCCGAGGGACGCTTCCGCCTCGGTCTCGGCTCGGGGGAGAACCTCAACGAGCATGTGGTGGGCGGCGGTTGGCCCGCCGCGCACGTCCGTCTTGCGAAGCTGGAGGAGGCCGTGGAGATCATCCGCGCACTCCTCGCCGGGGAGAACGTCAACCACCACGGCGCCCACTTCGACGTGGAGAACGCCAAGTTGTGGGACCTGCCCGACACCCCCCTCCCGATCGGCATCGCCGTCTCCGGCGACAGCTCGTGCGAACTCGCGGGCCGCCTCGCCGACTTGCTCATCGCCACCGAACCCAGGCCGGAGTTGACCTCCGCGTTCGACCGGTACGGCGGCGCGGGCAAGCCCAAGGTCGGCCAACTGCCCATCTGTTACGACCCCGACCGCGACGCGGCGATCGCCCGCGCCCACGACCAGTTCCGCTGGTTCGGCGGCGGCTGGCCGGTCAACTCCGAACTGCCCGGACCCGCCGCGTTCGAGGGCGCCACCCAGTTCGTACGGCCCGAGGACGTCGCCGAGTCGATTCCCTGCGGCGACGACGTGGAGGCGGTCGTCGAGGCCGTACGCCCTTACGCCGAGGCCGGGTTCACCGAGGTCGCGCTCGTCCAGATCGGCGGCGACCACCAGGAGCCGTACCTGGAATGGGCCGAGCAGAAGCTGCTGCCCGCCCTGCGTGAACTGTGAGCGGGAGGACACCGGGATGAGCACGAGACGCGCCGCGATCTTCGACGTCGACGGAACCCTCGTCGACACCAACCACCTCCACGTCGTCACCTGGTGGGAGGCGTTCAGGCAGAGCGGTCACCGCGTCCCCATGCGGGAGATCCACCGCGCCGTGGGCCTCGGCAGCGACGACCTGATCGAACACCTCCTCGGCAAGGACCGCGACCCCGAGGACGACGAACAGCTCGTCGCCGCCCACCACGCCCTCTACGCCACCTACTTCGACCGGCTGCCGGCCCTGGACGCGGCGGGCGACCTGCTGCGCGCCCTGGCCGGCCGTGGCTGGACGATCGTCCTGGCGACCTCGGCGAGCGGCCCGGAACTGGCCGCGCTGCGCCGCGCGATCGACGCGGACGACGTCATCCTCGGCGCGGCCAGCGCCGACGACGTCGCCGACGGCAAACCCGCCCCCGACCCCGTCCAACAGGCCAGGGAACTCGCGGACGTCCCGAGCGGACGGGCCGTGTTCGTCGGCGACACGGTCTGGGACATGAAGGCCGCCGTACGGGACGGAGTGCTCCCGGTGGCGGTGCTGTCCGGCGGGATCCCCCGCGCGGACCTGGAGACGGCCGGCGCCCACGCGGTGTACCGGGACCCCGCCGAGCTCCGCGGACGCCTCGACTCCAGCGTCTTCGCCGACGGGGAGTGACCGACAGTCGGTTCTCACCCGGGTTCGTCCGCGAAGAAGCCGGCCTGGGAGGTGGCACAAGGGCTTCCGGTGCCTGTCCGCCCATGTGGTGGCCGGAGCACCGCACGGCGGAGGCGCGGTCCAGGAGCCCGGCCGCGGAAGGCACGGCTCCGGGAGGCCCGTGGCCCGAGGCAGCTGATCCGGGGGCGGGGGCCGGCCTTCGTGTCGTACGGCCCTCCCGCTCCCCTCTGCCGGGCGTCAGCCGGGCCAGGTTCCGGTCAGGCGGCGGGTGGTGGCGGCGCCGGCGCGGTCGACGGTTGCCTTGACCGCGGCGAAGATCGCGCCCTGCAGCGCGGCGGCGAGCAGCACCTCACCCCAGGAGCGTTCCTCGTCGGTGGCGTCCGGGGCGTCCTCGTCGTTGCCGAGCACTTTCCACGCCTGCTTGAACGCGGCTCCGGCGGCCATGCCGCTGACGGCGCCGAGGGCCAGGCCGACCGGCTTGTAGGCGATCTTCGATGCCTTCACCCCGGTTCACCCCCTCCGGCGGTAGGACAGCCACACCACTACGGCGACACCGGCCGCGGCCAGCAGTGCGGTGCGGTTGTCCCGCGCCAGCCGCGCTCCCTGAGCCGTCTTCTGCCGCACCGGCTCCGGTGCTTTCTCCTGCCATACGCGACCGGCCTGGGCCGCGGTGGCGCGGGCCTGCCCGGAAGCCCGGGCCGCTTTGTCCCTGACCGGGCCGGGCAGCCTGTCCTGCGCCTGGTGGGCCAGGCCGGTGCCCTTCGCCTTCAGTTCCCGGGCCTTGACGGTGGCCTGGCCCTTGATCTCGTCGGCCTTGCCGACGGCCTGCTCCTTGAGCTCGCCGGCCTTGAGGGAGGCCTGCTCCTTGAGCTCGCCGGCTTTCGCGGCGGCCTGTTCCTTCGCCTGGGCGACCTCTTCCTTGGCGCGCGCCTTGACGTCGGCCTTGGCCGCCAGCGCCTCGACCGTCTGACCGAGTTCGGTCCGGACCTGTTCGACCTGCTCCCGCAGTTCTTCGGAGCCGGCGGGGGTGGATTCGTTGGGAGACGGCTTGGTCATCGCTGGGCACTCTCCTTGATCTCGGCCACGTCGGCCTTCACACTGTCGATCGTCTGCTCGGGCACGGGCGGCGCGGCCCGGCCGACCTGCTTCTTCCCGCCCAGGGCCAGCACCCCGGCGATCACACCCAGCACCGCCGCGACGATCAGCGCCGCCGCCCACACCGGCAGGGGCACCGCCAGCGCGGCGATCGCGGTGGCGACCAGCGCCTGGAGCGTCAGGAAGCCGACGACGCCCGCGCCGCCGAACAGCCCGCCGCCTTTGCCGTAGCGCCGGCCCTTCTCCTTCAACTCGGCCTGCGCCAGCCGCAGTTCGCCCCGCACCAGCTCGGTCAACTGCTGCGAGGCCCGCTGCACCAGCTCACTCATCGGCTCCTGGCCTGAGCGGTCCGTACTGCGGCCGGAGTCCGCGACGTGCTGCTCTGTGTTCGACACGGTGGTCATCTCCCCTCCCTGGGGGTTGCCTGCGGGCCGGGCCGCGTCATGCTCCCGACTTGTCCGACTCACGCGCGAGTACCCAGAACGCGCGAGTTCAGGGCAGGGAACGGCCTGGTGGTTCGGGCGCTACGGCTCGGCGTCCTCGTCCGCGGCCGAGACCTCTTGGCGCCCGCCTGCCCGCGTCATTCCTCGTTCAGCCTGCGTACGTCCGCCTCGTCCCACGTGTGCGTGGAGCGGGGCTGCGTGTACGGCTCGGCCTCCGGCGGCAGGCCACCCGCGACGGCCCGCTGGCGTACCGTCTCGGCGTCGATCTCCAGGCCCAGCAGGAGCGCCAGGTTGGTGATCCACAGCCAGACGAGGAAGACGATGACGCCGGCCATGGCGCCGTAAGTCCTGTTGTAGGAGGCGAAGTTGGCGACGTAGAAGGCGAATCCGGCGGAGGCGGCCAGCCAGATCACCAGGGCGGTGAAGCTGCCGGGCGTGATCCACCGGAAGCCCTTCACCTTCGCGTTGGGACTGGCCCAGTACAGGATCGCGATCATCACCGTGACGAGGACGACCAGCACGGGCCATTTGGCGACCGACCACACCGCCAGCGCGGCGTCGCCGACCCCGAGGGCAGTGCCGGCCTGCCGGGCCAGGCCTCCGGTGAAGACCACGATCAGCGCGCTGATCACCGCGAGGACCATCAGTACGACCGTCAGGGCGACGCGGACGGGGAGGATCTTCCACACCGGGCGGCCTTCGGGCATGTCGTAGACGGCGTTCGCCGCGCGGATGAAGGCGGCCACGTAGCCGGAGGCCGACCACACCGCCAGCGCGATGCCGACGACCGCCATGACCGAGCCGACGCCGGCATCGCGCTGCAACTGCTGTACCGCCTGGGTGATGATGTCCCTCGCGGAGCCCGGAGCGAGCTGCTGGAGGTTGTCGAGGAGCGTGCCGGTGACCGACTTCCCCGCGATGCCCACCAGGGACACCAGGACCAGCAGCGCCGGGAACAGCGACAGCACCCCGTAGTACGTCAGCGCCGCCGCGCGGTCGCTCAACTCGTCGTCCCGGAACTCCCGCAGGGTGCCTCTGACCACGGCACCCCAGGCCCGCCGGGGCAGTTTCGAAGGCCGGTCCGGTGCCTCACGCTCCACATCCGGGCTCGGGCCGACTTCCTGCGGCCCCGGGACCTCGCGTTCCCGTGATCTGTCGTCGTCGTGACGTGCTTTCCGTCCCGGAAGATGCGGTCTCGCCATGCTGTCCGGGTAACCCGCGGGGCCCGGCCTACGCCATCGGGGCCGTCCCGCCGTATACCGGGCCGGGCCGGCGTTCGAGACATGGCGGAGGGAGGGGCGTACCCCCTCTGCTCCGCATGCGGAAGGCAGCCGGGCGGTCCGACCGGCCGCACGTGAACGGATGTCCGGCGGAGACAGAGCAGGAAAGGAACCGCTGCCGACAGCGACACCCGTGGTCCCCGAGCAGTCAGCGGCGGGTGATCCGAGGGAAGACGGCGTCTTCGAGGACCAGGCCGACGGCCACCGCGACGGGGATCGCGAGCAGCGCGCCGATGATGCCTTCGAGGGTGCCGCCGGCCAGCACGGCGAGGACGGTGACCAGGGGGTGGACCTGAATGGCGAACTTCATGGCGTGGGGCAGGATCAGATAGTCCTCGGCGAGCCGGAAGACGACGTAGAACACGGCGGTCGCGATCGCCACCGGCAGCGAGACGACCAGGGCCACCAGCGACACGACGATGCCGCCGATGGTGGAGCCGACCACGGGGATCAGGTCCATCAGGGCGACGAACACCCCCAGTGCCGCCGGATAGGGGACGCCCCAGATCACCAGCCAGATGAACGTGGCCAGCCCCGCGATGACCGACGTGGCGACGTTGGCCAGCATGTAGCGCCCGGTGCGCAGCAGGATCTCGTCGACCAGGGCCGCCGTGTGGTCGCGTCGGCTGCCGGGCACGAAGCGCAGGCAGAAACGCTTGAGAGCGGGCAGCCCGGCCAGGAAGTAGATGGTCAGGATGATGACCAGGAACAGGCCGGTCACGGTGGTGACCAGCAGGTGACCGGCGCCCATCACGCCGTCGGCCAGGCTGCTGGTGTCGGTGCCCAGCCGCTCCTTGGCCTTCTCGATGATCTGGTAGCGGTCCTCCATCCGGCCCAGGAAGGAGTGGTGGTCGTGCAACTGCTGGAGCCAGGCGGGCACTTGGTGGACCACGGCGCTGATCTCGTGGGTGGCGGGCACGATGAACAGCGCGGAGAGGCCGCCCAGGACGAGGAACAGCCCCACGATCACCGTGGCCACCGCCCAGGCGCGGCCCAGCCCCCGTTCGGTGAGCCGGCTCACGAGCGGGTCCGCGCTGATCGCGATCACCAGGGAGAGCAGCACCAGCATCAGGACGCTCTCCATGTGCTGGACGGACCGCACCGTCCAGTACGCCGTCAGCGCCCCCAGGCCCACCCGGAACCCGATGGAGAACCACGACCGTGACGGCCGGCGCTCAGGCCCGGGACGGCGCGTGCTGTTTTCGGGCACGGGCACGGCGGAAGCCGCATGGCTCCGGCCGCCGTCCGGGCCGGTCTCCTCCGCGCTCACCGGCACACTCCTGGCTGTCTGGGTCCGCCACACCCTCGGCAGTGATCGGCTGGGACGGAATGCGGGTGCGGAGGCATCCCTGGCCGAAGTGCCCGCACGGGCGTCCGTCGGTCCCGAGCACCGGGTACCCCGGTGTGCCGAGGGAAACGACGGCGCACGGACGAGCCGGGGCGCGGAGGGGAGTGGTTTGCGGGCGCCGCGGCGGGCAACTCGACCACCAGGACATCGCGCCCATGAGCCTCTGTCCCGTTCCGAGGGGCAGAGCGCCGCGGCACAGAAGGAAGATGAACGACCGTGACCACTCAACTCCCGCGCACCACGCCGAAGTCGTCGATCCGCGTCGCCGAGACGGGCTGGTCGAAGGCCCGTCGCCGCCGGGGGAAGGGCGTGCGCACCTGCGTCGCCGCCGTCGCGGACGAGAGCGCGCCGGCAGTGGCGCAGTCCGACACCGAGGCGAACATCATCCGGAGCGTGGACTGACCGTCCGGTCGACCGCCCGGACGTCTTCATGCCCTCTCCCTGGGTACCCGACGCGATCTCCCGACCCCCGATGAAGGAGGAGCGACATGAGCACGAGCACTGTGAAGGAAGCCGTGGACGTCGGTGTGCCGGTCCACACGGCCTACAACCAGTGGACCCAGTTCGAGCACTTTCCCCACTTCATGGAAGGCGTGGAGGAAGTGCGCCAGCTCTACGACCGGCACAACCACTGGATCACCAGCATCGGCGGCGTGCGGCGCGAGTTCGACACCGAGATCGTCGACCAGGCGCCGGACCAGCGGATCACCTGGCGCTCCGTGGACGGCGACACGCGGCAGCGGGGCTCGGTACGTTTCGAGCCCCTGGACGACGCGCACACCCGGGTGGAACTCACCATGGAGGTCGAGCCGGCCGGCGTCGCCGAGAAGAGCGCGGACGCGCTCGGCTTGATCGACCGGCGGGTCAAGGGGGACCTGCGGCGGTTCAAGGACTACATCGAGGACCGCGGCGGCGAGACGGGCGGCTGGCGCGGACGTATCCGGCCCGGGGACCCCGGCACGTCCCTCTGACGCCGACCAAGGAGATGTACTCGTGAGCGTGGACATGTGGGGCTACCAACCCGCGGTGGGTTACACCGCAGGCACCAGTCTGATCGGCTACAAGGTCGAGGCGACCGACGGCGGTATCGGCAAGGTCGACAAGCACTCCGACGACGTCGGAGCCTCTCACCTCGTGGTCGACACCGGGGCGTGGATCTTCGGCAAGCACGTCCTGATCCCCGCCGGCCTCGTCATCGGCGTCGACACGGCGGAGGAGAGGATCTACGTCGACCGGACGAAGGAGGAGATCAAGAACGCCCCCGAGTTCGACAAGGACAAGCACACCGGTGACGCGGGCTACTACGAGCAGCTCGGCAGCTATTACGGAAGCCACCGTGCGTGAGATCTGAGCCGGGGTGTGCGAGCCGGGGTGTGCGAGGGGTGGCCTCTCCCGGCTCAGCCGGGGCGTGTCACGCTTCCGCAGGCCCTCGGCCGCTGATCGCCCGGAGGACTGGGATCGCGGACTGGGATCGCGGGGCGGGTTCAGGCGCGGGCGGCTTCGCGCACGGCCTGGGGGGCCTTTTTGTCGAGGGCGACGCGGACCAGGGCCGCCGCCAGGACGGCGGGCTCCGCGCCGTCCGTCAGGCGGAGCAGAGCCGCGGGTGTGGTGGGCAGGTCCAGGGCGCGGGCGCCCTGGAGGGCTTTGCCGTCGAGATACGGCGCCGTCGCCGGCCAGACCGCCTGTGCCTCGCGAAGGAAGATGTCGGCGCCGGCCGGTCCCAGTCCGGGAAACTCCTGGAGCAGGCGCCGTATCGTCGCCGTGTCGCCGTCGGCCTGATCCCGCAACCGTCGCAGGTCGCCTCCGTAGCGCTCGGTGGCCAGCGTCGCGCCGTCACCGAGCTGGGTGGCGGTGCGCTCGTCGTAGCGCCGGTAGCCGCCGCGGCCGAGCGCGTCGACCCGCTGCTGCCAGGTGGCCTCGGCCATCCGGCGCGGATCACGCATCCCGGCGGCCGCCAGCTCCTTGGCCGCGGCGACCGCGATGTCGGCGCGGATACGCGCACTGAGCAGGCAGGCGAGCACGAGCAGCCGGTACAACGGCTGAGGCGTGTCCTTGAGCGGGATGCCCGCCTCGTCGGCGTAGGTGCGGCCGTGGGCGTCCAACAGCGCCCGCATCACGTCGCGTCGGGTGGTCGTGGCCATCCGTCTCACCTCCGAGGACTGCGTACGGTATTCCGCGTACCCGGATGGATCCGGGTGAAGGGGAGTGGACGCGACCGCGCTTCGCCGGGGACGAGGACAGCGTCGTACCGATCCGCATGTTCTACCTTTGATCTTGGCCAGTGCTCCGCCGTTTACGGCGGGGGTGAAGGCCGTCTCGGAGCTGCTCTGACCCGCATCGTTCGTACGGGTCCGCGGTGTTGTCCTCAGCCCACGGGGCGTTGCTGGTTCTCGATGTACTGCTTGACGACGGTCAGCGGTGCCCCGCCGCAGGATCCGGCGAAGTAGGAGCCGGACCA